>CAZDAN010000044.1:0-3224 GCA_964503565.1 uncultured Bacteroides sp. | reverse complement strand
TCATTCACCGAGTTTCCTGCCGACGCACGCGCACCGAATCGCGGCGCACCAATATAGACAGCATCGGCTCCGTGGTCGATGGCCGCGATGCCACACTCCAAGTTCTTGGCCGGAGCAAGCAGTTCGATAGGACGTTGGTGAAGCATATCTTTTTAATAAGGAGTTAAAGAAGTTAAAGGAGTTAGAGGAGTTACCAGCCCTGCAGGCTTAGGAGTTAAAGCCAATAGTCCGTACTTTGAAACTGCACATTTGGCTTAGCAGGCCAAAGCCTGCGATAACTCCTTTAACTCCTAACGAAGTGATAATTCCTTTAACTCCTTATTAAATCCCATTATTTAATCTCATTTATATCAAACGGAGTCTCCTGATACACATAGTAGTTCAACCAATTCTGGAAGAACAAGTTGGCATGGGCACGCCAGCGCACCAAGGGACCCTTCGCGGGGTCGTTGTCGCGGTAGTAGTTCACAGGCATTTCGATGGGCAGCCCCTTGTCGAGGTCGCGACGGTACTCCGTGTCGAGCGTCAGAGGCGAATACTCCGAATGGCCGGTGACGAAGATTTCCCTTCCGCCACGCGCCATCACCATGTACACGCCCGACTCGTCCGACTCCGAAATCAGGTCCAGCTCCTTCACCTTCAGGATGTCCTCGCGATGCAGCTCGGTGTGGCGGCTGTGCGGCACGTAGAACACATCATCGAACCCGCGGAAGATGGGCAACAGGGGATTGTTCGTGTGGTGGGCAAAGATGCCGAACATCTTCTTGTCCAGCTTGTACTTGGGCACACCGTAGTGGCAGTAAAGCCCCGCCTGCGCCGCCCAACAGATATATAAGGTGGAGGTCACATGCGTGCGTGCCCAGCGGAAGATGTCCGAGATTTCATCCCAATAGGCCACCTCCTCGAAGTCCATGTGCTCCACGGGCGCACCGGTGATAATCATGCCGTCGAA
The DNA here is from genome assembly GCA_964503565.1 of uncultured Bacteroides sp. Lineage (GTDB taxonomy): Bacteria > Bacteroidota > Bacteroidia > Bacteroidales > Bacteroidaceae > Phocaeicola_A. The sequence goes on along the minus strand of CAZDAN010000044.1, from coordinate 2,272 downwards.
CTTCTCGTCGCGCATCAGTTCAAAGTCGCGATAAAACGCCTTCATGTGCTCCACGGGCGTATTCTTCGACGTGTGGCTCTTCACCTTCATGAACGAGATTTCCAGCTGCAACGGCGTGTTCGACAGCAGGCGGATGAGGTCCGTCTCCGTCGTAATCTTCAGCGGCATCAGGTTCAGCACCACGATGCGCAACGGACGGATGTCCTGTTGCGTGGCGCGCGAGTTGTCAATCACAAAGATATTTTCCTGCTTCAGCAGTTCAATCGCCGGCAGTTTATCAGGCAAATTCAGTGGCATGTGTCTTCTCCTTTTTTATTCAGTCGGCGAAGGTAGTACAAACTTGGCGGAATACAAAATAAAAACGGAATTATTTTAGGGAAACACATCTTTTCGAATAACTAACAACATTGCCTGTTGCTGCCAATCAGGGTAATTCACAAGGAAAACTGCATTTTCTGAGACACTTTTAACAAAAAAAGGAAGTTTTTCCTTTGTTTATTAAATGATAATTTATAGATTTGCCCCGATTTGTAAGATTCCATTTAACAAACTATCTAAAAAGAACAAACCAATATGGCCGTATCAAGAAATGTACTGCGACAAGTCATGCTCGACAATCAGAAAGACATAGAGCAATATGAAATATTTTATCGGGATTTTGATTTGGACTCTTTTCCCCTACAAGTCTTTGTCGGTGTACGCCGATCGGGTAAGTCATATCTCCTTTTCCAGAAAATCCGCAAGATGCTCAATGAAGGACATGATTGGGCGGATATGCTATACATCGATTTTGAAGACACACGCCTTGATGGTTTCACGGCAGAAGACTTCAATCTTATTCTTGAATGCCACCAAGAGATATACGGCAAACGGCCCATGTTGTTCCTCGACGAAATACAGAACATAGAGGGTTGGCAGAGGTTTGCCCGCAACCTTGCTGATAAAAAGTACAGTGTATTCATAACAGGCAGCAATGCCAAAATGCTTTCCCGCGAAATCATGTCTGAATTGGGAGGAAGGTATCTTCCTGTCGAGGTTTATCCTCTGAGTTTCAAGGAATACCTTTCCTATACCCAAGTGCCATTCGATGAATTGTCGTTGACAGCTACGGAGTCGAAGGCTCTGTTTATGAACGCTTATCAGAAGTATATGCTTTGGGGCGGATTGCCAGAATCGATAAACCTGCCTGTCAGAAGGGCTTACCTGTCAAGTGTGTATCAGAAGATATATCTTGGCGACATTGTACAACGTAACGGGATATCCAATCCCAAACTGCTTCAATTGCTGATAAAAAAGATGGCAGAGAGCGTAATGCAACCCATTTCTTACACCCGTCTGTCAAAAATACTGTCCAGCGTTGCCGGGCGAATCAGCGTCCCCACCGTATCAAACTATGTAGGACATGCCGAGGACGCCTGGCTGGTGTTGCGTTTGAGAAATATCGCATCCGCCTTTACTGAAAAAGAGAGTGTCTGCAAATACTATTTCATCGACAACGGTCTCTTGACTCTTCAGTTGCTGAATGCCGATACTATCCTTTTGGAAAATATTGTTGCACTGTCACTGTTCCGTAAATACGGACACGATTTGGACAACGAACGCGTATATTTCTATAATGCCAATGTTGAGATTGACTTCTATGTGCCGGAAGAGGAGCTTGCCATACAGGCTACCTATTCCATTACTGACGAACAAACTAAAATTCGTGAAGTCGGTGCACTTACAAAATTACCCAATGTCTATCCGTGTCGTCGGCGCATGATAATTACTTATGACGAAGAAGGCATTATAACAGATGCACATGGAAGTATTGAAATCATTCCATGTTGGAAGTGGTTGTTGAGCTGCATATAACCAAATCTGTAGTCACAAAACAACCGTTTCGAAAATCAAAGTAAAACGGGCAACCTTTGCACTTAGGATGCATCGGTTGCCCGCCGTCTCATGCTTATGAAGACTTATTTATATCCATTTACTTTACGAGAACCTTTCTTCCCTGTATCAGATAGATGCCCTTCTGCAAACCTTCAATGTTTCTCTTTTAGAACTTAAACACTGGAAAGTCAAGACCCCCTTTCCGAAACATCCATAGCGGAACAGGTGGTGCTGATTACAAAAAAGTTCCTTGCGTAGTCGGAAAGAAGAATAATGAGATAACACTCCCAAGTAAGAATCCAATGACGCACGCAATCGTTCAGCATCTGATACATTCTTCAAAGTTTCTTTACCATGAAGGAGTGAAGCACACGACACGCCATCCATGCACTGCGCT
>CAZDAN010000043.1:0-11919 GCA_964503565.1 uncultured Bacteroides sp. | reverse complement strand
ATGTGTCTTTATACAGTGCCCGAGTGAGGTTGAAGAAAAAGTATGAAAGTAATAGATTTGATAAAGAATAATGGAGGCCGTACGGCCTTTTCCTTCGAAGTCCTTCCGCCATTGAAAGGAACAGGTACCGAGGCGCTTTTTCGCACCATTGATACGTTGCGTGAGTTTGACCCGAAGTATGTGAACATCACTACGCATCGTGGGGAATATGTCTATAAGGATATGGGTGAGGGACTTTATCGTCGCGAACTGTTGCGTCGTCGTCCGGGTACGGTGGCCGTGGCTGCTACGATTCAGCATGAATATGGATTGACGGTGGTTCCGCATCTGGTGTGCAGCGGTTCCAGCAGTGCCGACCTGGAGTATGCTTTGCTGGATTTGCAGTTCCTTGGGATTACCGACCTGTTGCTTCTCAGAGGCGACAAGGCCAGACACGAGTCGTCGTTTACGGCTGTGCCCGGTGGCTACCTGCATACTACGGAACTGATAGAACAGGTGAACCGTTACAACAATGGCTTCTTTATGGATGGTTCGCCAATCAAGGCTCCGGGCACTCCCTTCTCATACGGGGTGGCCTGTTATCCCGAGAAGCACGAAGAGGCTCCGAATCTGGAGAACGACTTGCTGTGGTTGAAGCGGAAGGTGGAGATGGGGGCTGAGTATGCTGTGACGCAGCTCTTTTATGACAACGAGCGTTATTTCCGCTTTGTGGAGATGGCCCGCGAGGCGGGCATCACCGTTCCCATCATTCCCGGCATCAAGCCGTTTGCCAAGGTGTCGCAGCTGTCGGTGATTCCCAAGACCTTCAAGGTGGACTTGCCGCAGGCGTTGGCCATAGAGGCCGCCAAGTGCAAGAGTGATGCCGAAGCACAGGCTTTGGGCGTGGAGTGGTGTGTGGCACAGTGCAAGGAACTGATGGCACATGGTGTGCCCAGCCTGCATTTCTATACCACTTCGGCGGTGGAGAGTGTCCGGCAAGTTGCCAAGGAAATCTATTGAAAGAGATTTATATTTATAGTACCTATAGTGACAATAGTAACTATAGGTACTATAGAAAAGAAAAGAGAAAAGAGAGAGAAGCATGTTCTTCAAAGATATAATAGGACAAGAAGAGGCGAAGCAACGCCTGATGCAGGAGGTGGCCGAGGGGCGTGTGGCTCATGCACGCTTGCTGTGTGGACCCGAAGGTAGTGGCAAACTGCCTTTGGCTGTGGCATACGCCCGCTATTTGTGCTGCACCAACCGGCAGGGAACGGATGCCTGTGGCACGTGTCCGTCGTGTGTGAAGTTCAACAAACTGGTCCATCCCGACGTGCACTTTGCTTTCCCGGTGAAATCGGGTACCAACGTCAGCGATGACTTCATCCGCGAATGGCGCAGCCTGCTTCTGCAAACACCCTATTTCGGCTTCCCTCAGTGGATGGAGGCTATGGGAGTGGAGAACCAGCAGCCACTCATCGGTGTGAGGGAGAGCGACGAGATAACGCGCAAACTGAACTTGAAGTCCAGCGCAGGCGGGTACAAGGTGATGATTATCTGGTTGCCTGAGAAGATGAATGTGCAGAGTGCCAACAAATTGCTGAAACTGCTGGAGGAGCCCCCTCGGCAGACGGTATTCCTTTTGATAAGTGAGCAACCCGAGACATTGCTGGCAACCATACAGAGCCGTACTCAACGAATGGAATTGCGGAAGCTACCTGAAAATGTGGTGGCAGCAGCTTTACAGGAGAAGTTTGGCCTGCAGCCTGCGGATGCGGCTACGATTGCTCATCTGGCCGATGGAAGTATGCTGAAGGCATTGGAGGCCATACACATCAGCGAGGATAACCGTTTGTTCTTTGACCTGTTTGTCAGTCTGATGCGTTTGTCGTACCAACGCAAATTGCGCGAAATGAAACTGTGGAGCGAGCAAGTGGCTGCCCTTGGGCGTGAACGGCAGAAGAATCTGTTGATTTATTGTCAACGCTTGCTTCGTGAGAACTTCATCTACAACTTCCACCGCCCCGAACTGGTTTATATGACCTCCGACGAGCAGCAGTTCTCTACCCGCTTTGCTCCGTTCATCAACGAACGCAATGTGATTGGCATCATGGAAGAACTGGCTTTGGCACAGCTGCATGTCGGGCAGAACGTGAATGCCAAGATGGTATTCTTCGACTTTGCGCTGAAGATGATAATGTTATTGAAAAGTAATTAAAAAAAAGGAGTTAGAGGAGTTAAAGAAGTTAAAGGGAGTTATCGCAGGCAAGGCCTGCTGGCCAACAGTGTCGCAAAGCATTTGGCTTTAACTCCCAGGCTCGTAGAGCCGATAACTCCTGACGAAGTGATAACTCCTTTAACTACAGATAAATTATATAAGATATGTCAGATGAAATAAAACTTAAGTGGGGAAGCGGAAACCTGTGTTGCCGCGGATGCGGCCGACAGGACAAGCAACTCAACACCTATGATTACTTGGCCGATATTCCCGGCAACGATGAGGAAAGCGAATTTGTGGAGGTGCAGTTCAAGAATACCCGTAAAGGATATTACCGCAACAGTAACCATATCCCGTTGGAAAAAGGGGATGTGGTGGCTGTGGAGGCAACGCCCGGACATGATGTCGGAGTAGTAACCTTGTTGGGGCGTCTTGTGCCTTTGCAGATGCGGAAAGCTAATTTGCGTTCCGATATAGAAATCAAACGTATCTACCGAAAGGCTAAACCGGTGGATATGGAGAAATATGAAGAGGCCAAGAAGCGCGAGCATGAAACCATGATACGTTCCCGACAGATTGCCAAAGAGTTGAACCTGAATATGAAGATTGGCGATGTGGAATATCAGGGAGACGGCAATAAGGCCATCTTCTATTACATTGCGGACGAGCGTGTGGACTTCCGCCAGCTTATCAAAGTGTTGGCCGATGCTTTCAAGGTACGTATTGAAATGCGACAGATAGGTGCCCGTCAGGAGGCCGGACGTATCGGAGGTATCGGACCTTGCGGCCGGGAACTCTGTTGTGCCACGTGGATGACCAGCTTTGTTTCGGTCGCTACCAGTGCTGCCCGTTTTCAGGACATCTCCCTTAATCCGCAGAAGTTGGCCGGACAGTGTGCCAAGCTCAAGTGTTGCCTGAACTATGAAGTGGATACTTATGTGGAGTCGCTCAAGCGTCTGCCCTCGAAAGAGATTGTGCTCGAAACGAAGGAGGGAGATTATTACTTCTTCAAGAGTGACATTCTGAAAGGGCTTGTCACCTATTCTACAGACAAGCATGTGGCTGCCAATCTGGTGGAACTTACTGCACGCCGGGCATTTGAAATCATCAATATGAACCGACGGGGAGAGAAACCCGACTTCCTTTCAGAAAAGGGACAGTCGGACGACAAGCCTCCTGTTGACCTGCTGGAGCAAGAGAACATTGCCCGCTTCGACCGTGCCAAAAAGAAAAAGAAGAAAAGTGGCAAAGGCGGTGGTGGAAATGTACAAGCCAAGCAAGAGGGAAAATCCCCCTCCAAACAGGAAGGCAGGCAACCTGCCAAGTCGGAAGGCAAACCGACCGGCCAGGATGGCGCTCCGCAGCATTCCAAGTCGGAACCTAAGCAGCCTAAGCCTCAGATGGAGCAGCAGGCCTCTTCCGACACGGCCGGCGAGAGTCATGCCCCTAACAGACAAGGAGGCGGAAACAAACATAAAAAGCGTAATCACAATAATCCGAACAGTCATCCTAATCGCTCTTCCCAACCCAAGGCGCAGGAAGGCGGGGAACAGCAATAACATGAATCTGTTGCGTAGAATAAGAGAGGTTGCCATGACAGGTATGTGGCTTGTTGTGGCAGCCTCTTGTCATTGGGGAGGAACGGTGTATCATCAGTTCCGTGCCGTGCCTGAAGGCTGGTCGCAAACCGATACCCTTCTGTTTGCTCTACCCCCTTTGTCGGATGGGGCGGATAAAGGCCGGATGTTTGTGGATGTGCGCTATACCGAAAAATTCCCTTATCGTGATTTGTGGCTGTTGGTACGTCACAATATGGCCGGTTCTGTACATTGGCAGACGGACACCCTCTGTTGTCCTTTGTTTGATAAGGAAGGGCATCCTTTAGGGGATGGCCTGCTCGAACTCTTCCAGACAGAAGTGCCGTATGCTACGGTTGTTCCACCGGATAGTGGGCACGCCTGTGTGCAGATTGTGCATTGTATGGCCGATGATTCGTTGGAGGGTGTCAGCGATGTCGGTATCCGGATAGAGTGATGATTTGCCGGAAACTTACGTGCATGGGGAAGAAGTCTTGTGATTTCTCCTCATGCTTTTTCTTTTATGTATATCTCTTATATTGAGGGTGTTGTTTTATGGTGGACAATTTGTCGCAGAGGGATTTTTTGTCACATATATGAGAGTATTTGACGTTATCGAAGGGAATGCACGGCGAAGTGTCGCGTGTTATTAAAAAAAAACTTATTTTTGCCTTAAATTTTTGAATCAGCGAACAATAAACAACTAATCCATAAAACAAAAACAAACAGCATGAAACTAAAGTTTCCAGAAAAACGATTCAGAGGACGGGCCATCGCGGCGATGGGTGTCTGTCTGGTTGGAGCTTGGGCATTGCAGTCGTGCGACAACGACGATTTGGAGGGTCAGCCTATCTGGTTGGGCGAATCCATCTACGAACAGTTGCAGCAGGAAGGTGAGTTCAAGAATATGCTCCGCCTGATTGACGACTTGAACTATGCCTCTGTGATGAGTAAGACAGGTTCGAAGACTCTCTTCGCCGCCAGCGATGAGGCTTTCGACGAGTGGTACAAGACGAACCCGTGGGGTGTGAAGTGCTACGAAGACCTGTCGAATGCGCAGAAGAAACTGTTGCTGAATTCTGCTATGGTGAACAATGCCTATCTGGTGGAGCTGCTCTCCAACGTGGAGGCTGAGCCGGAACCGCTGGAGGGATTGTGTATGCGTCGTGAGTCGGCTATTTCGGTATACGACTCAGTATCTCGTATCTTACCGGCCGACATGCCGCAGACCCGTTATTGGGACGAGCATCGCGGCAAGCGGGAGGGTATCGTCTTGCTGAAGGATGACAATTCACAGCCGATGATTCATTTCTTGCCCCGCTTCATGTCGATGAACAACATCACAGGGGAGGACTTGCGTATCCTGACCAATGGACAGAGCAATACCATACAGGATGCTTGGGTGAACGGAAAGAAGATTGTGGAGCGTGACATCACCTGCAAGAACGGATATATCCATAAAGTGGACGGAGTGATGCTCTCCAGCGACAACATGGCACAGATTGTGCGCAACCATGCCAACATGAGCCAATGGAGCACATTGCTTGACCGCTTCTGTGCACCTTACTACGACGAACAGGCCACGCAGGACTATCAGCGTCTGTATGGCGGAAACGACTCGGTGTTCGTGCTCCGCTACTTCAGTTCACAGAATAAGCAGGAACTGGAAACGGCTCCTGACCGCACTTTGGTAGAGGCCAAGTTGGCTTTTGACCCGGGATGGAACCACTATATGTATACCAATACAGCCGGAAAAGATCTGCACTACGATTGTGGTGCCCTGTTGGTTCCCACCAACGAGGCGTTGGATGCTTGGTGGAACGGCGAGGGATATGCTTTGCAGGACCAATATAAAGAATGGTCGCGCGTTCCCGATCAGGTGTTGGTGGAACTGTTGAACGTGAACATGGTTTCCGAATTTGTGAAGACGGTACCCAGCAAGTTTCAGAATATCGTGAACGACGCCAAGGTGGAGATGGGTGTACAGGTGAGTCATATTGACTCCTGTTTCATGGGATGTAATGGCGTCGTGTACCTTACTAATAAAGTATTCTCTCCGGCGACTTATTCATCGGTTGCTTTCCCGGCGTTGGTACACACCGAAACAATGAACATCATCTATTGGGGTATTGACAAGTTGGGATTCAAGCCTTACCTGAACTCCATGGATTCTTATTACAGTTTCTTTGTTCCCACTAACAACGGTATGTTGCGCTATGTGGACCCCTGTTCGTTTGGTTCCACCACGACGATTATGTATGAGTTCTTCTGGGATGTTGACCGTCAGACCGTGGGTGCACATCGATACAACTATGACATGGCCACCAACACAGTGTCGGATGCGATAGGTGATGCTTCGGCTTCGCAGGTGGAAAATCGTATGAAAGACCTGTTGGACAACCTTATTGTGGTGGGCAATGTGGAAGACGGAAATACATTCTATCGTACCAAGAACGGTTCTACCATCCGTGTGGAAAATCCCGGCACATCCGGTATGACAATTTCGGCCGGTTTGCAAATCGAACAGAGTCGTCCGGTGCCTGTAACTCAGATTTTCGATCAGACAAAGAACGGAAACGGAAAGGCCTACGTGGTAGAGAGCGAAGTGCCTATGACCAGCAGCAAGTCGGTGTACAAGACCTTGAGCGAGCATCCCGAATACTCACGCTTCTTTAACCTGCTCAGTGGAGGCGACCCGGATTCGGCACAGTATAACCTGACGTTGGCCATGATTGACAACCAGTATTCATGCGTGGACTACAATATCCGCCTGTTTGACAATTATCACTATACTGTGTGGGTGCCCACGAATGAGAGTCTGGATGCTTTGCATGAGGCCGGTATTCTTCCTTATTGGGATGACTTGGATGCACAGACTGACTCGGCATGGAGTGGCAACCGTGATGCAGCCAAGGTGATGAAGTACAAGATTCGTACCCGCATTCTTGACTTCCTGCGCTACCATATTCAGGACAATGCCATCTTTATGGGCGAAGGTGTTGTGGACGGACGCTATGAAACCTCAAAACTGAACCCTGTGAACAAGAAGTTCTATTCACTTGCTGTCAATGCAAACAACAGCAGCATCAGTGTGACCGATGCTTTGGGTAATACTCGCCAAGTACAGACTGCAGACCGGAACTTATATAATAATATGTGTCGCGAATACCTCTATACCCAGAAGGATAAGGAGGTGGCCTACAAGGGTAACCTTTACAGCTCGTCGCATGCAGTGGTGCATCTGATTGACGGCCCGCTGATGTTCAGTGAAAGCCAATTGGAACCTATGGATTGGACACCCCAACCCACTAATTAAATAAGGAGGAGAAGAAAATGATGAAAACAATAAGAATGATGATCGTGCTGCTCCTTATAGCTATGGGAGCCAATGCACAACAGATAACGTCTGTGAGCGGTACCGTGAGTGATGAAATGGGACCACTGATGGCTGCTACTGTGTGTGAAATTGATGCGAATGAGCGTATAATCAACTCTGCCATTACGGATATGAACGGAAACTTTACCATGGAGGTAAAGAGCAATAAGAATAAAATCCGCTTTAACTATGTAGGGTGCAAAACGCTTGTGATGAATATTGACCGCATGGTGTATAATGTGAAATTGATTTCTGATACCGTAATCGAAGATGTGATTGTGAAGGCAGAGAAGCGTGTGGACGGTGGTGGATTGGCCATCCCCGAACGCGAGGTGTCGTTTGCTTCACAGAGTATCTCGATGGCAGAGTTCGAAGGTCTGCCCGTAACCACCGTGGATGAAGTCCTGCAAGGACGTATCTCGGGACTTGACATTGTGGCCAACTCCGGTAACCTTGGTTCTGGTAGTACCATGCGCTTGCGTGGTGCTTCGTCCATCTCAACGGCGGTGGATGCCAACCCGCTCATCGTGGTGAACGGTAATGAGTGGAACGTCGATATGAGCGACTTTGATGTCTCTACAGCCAACGACGAGAGCTTCTCGCAGCTGCTGAACGTGAATCCCGAGGATATTGAAGAAATCTCGGTACTGAAGGATGCTGCCGCTACGGCCATCTATGGTTCACGCGGCGCCAATGGTGTCATTGAAATCAAGACCAAGCGTGGTGCACGTGGAAAACCGCGCCTCAGCTACTCCATGCGCCTTACCGGCACCTATCAGCCCGAGGGTTACAAAATGCTGAATGGTGACGACTACACCATGTTGCTCAAGGAGAGCTACTTCAATCCCAAACAGAGCGATGTGGCCAGCAACATTCCCGAGTTGAACTACGACCCCACCTTCTCGGAGTATGAGCAGTACAACAACAACACCGACTGGGTGGATGCTGTGACCCAGTGGGGATTCCGTCAGAACCACCACATTTCAGTGACGGGTGGTGGCGAAAAGGCTACGTTCCGTGTGTCAGGAGGTTTTGACAACGAGACAGGTTCGGTTATCGAACAGAAACTGCAACGATTGACCACCCGTGTGGTATTGGACTACTTCGTGAGCGACCGTATCACGGTGCAGACCAACTTTGCGTTGACTTATACCAAAAACAACAAGAACTATGATGACCTGTTGAAGATTGCCTATCAGAAGATGCCGAACATGGGAATTTGGGAAGAAGATCCTCTGACAGGAAAAGCTACACGTAATTATTATGCTATGTTGCAGTCGGCTTCGAGTGAATTCGATGGTAATCAGAAGAACTTGGTTAACCCCGTGGCCAGTGCCAATTTGGCCAAGAATATGGAGAGTACATACGACATCACACCGGAACTTATCTTGAAGTACCGCTTGCTGGGATTGGATGAAAGCAGTTGGCAGTTGAACTGGGAGGCTCGTGCCAACATGAACATCTTTAATCAGTTCACCGACAAGTATTACCCCTCGGAACTGGTGACCACTGCTTGGAACAGTGGTGTGAACAAGGCCTATTCTGGTTCGAAGAAGAGTGTGGCATTCAATACGAAGCAGACGTTGACGTTGATTCCCCACTTCAACAATCCCGACCACTCACTGATGATGATGGGACGTTTTGAGTTGGTGAGCGGAGAGTCAACCACACAGGAGACTGAGTTGGACGGACTGCCCTCTGGTAATGTGACCAGTCCCGGTGCCAACGGTATGATGCGTGAACTGAAGGGAGGCTTCGGACAATGGCGTTCGATGTACTATACCTTCTCGGCACACTATGCCTACAAGAGTAAGTATATGTTGGACGTTTCAGTGCGTGCCGACGGAACTTCCAAGTTCGGTCCCGGCAAGCGTTGGGGTTACTTCCCTGCCGTTTCACTCCGTTGGAACATCATTGATGAACCGTGGATGGAGTGGTCGAAGGGATGGCTCAGCATGTTGTCACTCCGTCCCAGCTGGGGACGCGTGGGTAACCAGCCCAGCGAGGATTACCTGTACGAGAGTCTCTATGAATCGACCGACCAGTATATGGGTTATGCAGCCATGTATCCCTCGAACCTGCGACTGAGCAGCCTCCAGTGGGAGACCAACGAACAGTATAACATTGGTGCTGACATCCACTTCCTGGACGACCGCATCAACTTGGCTGTAGAGTGGTACTATGCCACACGCCGCCACATGTTGATGAAGACCAAGGTGCCTACCAGCACAGGATTCAGCGAACTGAAGAACAAGAACGTGGGTTCGATGCGAAACATCGGTTGGGAATTCAATATCTCGACCAACCGCATGATCAAGTCGGGCAAATTCAGCATGGACTTCAATGCTACGTTTGGTAACAACAGCAACGAAATCCTGTCGATGGATGCCACCACGTTGGAGACACTGAACAAGAAGTTCGACCAGGAGAATCGTAGTATGTTGCAACGTGTGCAGTTGAACAATCCCTTCGGTGCCATCTACGGTTTTAAGTACAAGGGAGTATATCAGTATAACTACTCGACCTTCAGCGAAATGTCGCGCGAGGAGCAGGCCAAGTTTCTGGCCGATGGAAAGACCGCGCCCGTTGCCAAGGCGGCCGATGGAAGCGTCATCTACGACGACAAGGGACAGCCGCTGCGCATGATGTACACCTACACCAGCACCGACAGCAACCCGGGAAAGAACTATAAGTTCAAAGGTGGTGATGCCATCTACGAAGACTTGAACCACGACGGTAACATCAATGAATTGGATATTGTCTATCTGGGTTCTTCACTGCCTAAGTTGACGGGTGGTTTCGGTATGACCTTCAACTACGACCGCTGGCGTCTGAACATGCAGTTCAACTACCGTGTGGGCAACAAGATTATGAACTTGGCTCGCTTGGATGCACAGTCAATGGTGTCGAATAACAACCAGAGTCAGGCTGTGAACTTCCGTTGGAGAAAAGAGGGTGACGTGACGAGCATTCCGCGTGCCATGTATGGTTCCAGCTCGAACTACAACACGTTGGCCAGCGACCGCTTTGTTGAGAATGGTTCGTTCCTTCGATTGAACTACTTGCAGCTGAGCTACTCATTGCCCAACAAGATGCTGAAGGATATCGGACTGAGAGGATTGCGCTTCTACTTGAGTGCAAACAACCTGTTTTGCCTGACAGAGTACACGGGTGTGGACCCGGAAATCAACTACAGCGGTTACGGCATTGCAGTGGATGAGGCTCAGACTCCGAGAGCAAAGTCGTACACATTCGGATTGACGGTTGATTTTTAAAGATTAAGAATTAGAAAGACATGAAACATTTGAATATAAGAAATATACTCGCCGTTTGCAGCTTGTCGCTTGCTGCTCCCGTCTTCACCGATTGCGAGGACTTTTTGGAGGTAGAGTCGCTGGACAAGATTGCGTTGAGCAACTTCTGGAACGAGGAGAGCGACGTGGAGAACATGGTGATGGGCTGCTACTCGGGTATGCAGCAGCAAGCATGGATGGACCGCGCTATCCTGTGGGGCGAGGCACGCAGCGAAAATTTGACAGGAGGTGAACGTATCACGGATGACACGAATATGGAAAACGTGATGATGGAGAACCTGAATAGCAACAATGAATATACCAAATGGATAAACTTCTATAAGGTGATAAACCAGTGTAATCTGGTGTTGCACTATGCTCCCCGTGTGGCAGAGAAAGACCCGAACTATACACAAAGTGAACTGAAAGCCACGATAGCAGAGGTGTCAGCACTGAGAGCTCTGAACTATTTCTATCTGGTACGCGCTTTCCGCGATGTACCCTTCTATACAGAGGCTTACATTGAGGATACACAGAAAATGGATTTGCCGGCCACTCCGATGATGGAGATTCTGGATTCATTGACTTCCGATTTGGAGAATGTGATAAGTAGTGCGGTGAAATTCTATCCCGAAACGACACCTGAACTGCAGACCAGTCGTATTACCCAAGATGCCATACATGCCCTGTTGGCCGATATGTATCTGTGGAAGCAGGACTATGCCAAGGTGGTGGAACATGTTGATGCTGTGATACAGAGCAAACAGCAGGAATATCAGAAGAAACTGGAACGCTTGGGTAGCACAAGCACCGGTGTGTTGGATAAACTGATAAACGGATTTCCTTTGCTGAGCGATGCCTACTCGGGCAGAAACTATTATGGTATGGCCTTTTATGATATCTTTGGAGTGGGTAATTCCACAGAGAGCATCTTTGAATTGAACTATGCCGATGACGATACCCAACTGGGTAATACGGCTGTGAGCCAGCGTTTTGGCAGCTCGGATAAGGGCAACGGTTACCTGCGCCCCTCGGACTTGGTGGCCAACGATGTGAGCGACGGATTCTTTGCCGTCTATCTGAACCGCTACGATGTACGTAACTTCGAAAATATCTACCGTCAGACGGCTACCAGCTTCCTGGTGGCCAAGTATGCCAGCCAGGATGCGATGGTGAATGTGAAGGAGAGTCCTTATTTGTCAGCCAACCAGAGCTTGAGATGGCCGGAGGCACGTTGCCATGCCAACTGGATAATCTACCGCCTGACCGACGTGATGCTGATGAAGGCTGAGGCGTTGACCCTGATGGTGACTGAGAGCGAAGGCGGATACAGCACTGAAGACAACACCCGCCTGCGCCAAGCCTACACGCTGGTGGATGCAGTGAACTGCCGTTCGTACGGAGAGTCGGATACAGAGTCTGCATTGGTGTACACCCGCTACCGCACGAAGGCAGCGATGCTGAATCTGGTCTATG
>CAZDAN010000042.1:0-12128 GCA_964503565.1 uncultured Bacteroides sp. | reverse complement strand
GGATGAAAAGGGAATCGGGTGAAAGTCCCGAACAGTCCCGCTGCTGTAAGCTCCAATTCTTTTAGGATGTCTGTTTACACACGGCCACTGTCTTTTTCCCCTATATGCATTATATAATAAGGTATAGGGCGAGGATGGGAAGGCGAAACAGGCAACGGAGTAAGTCAGAAGACCTGCAAAACAGAGTCAAAAATCCCTGTGCTTCGAGGAAAGGTGCCGGGAATTGAAATTGTGTAAACAAACATCTTTTTCTGTCAGATGCATGTACGCCGTGCCCTCCGCCTGCTATGGGCGTTGAGTGGCTTGCTGAACATTCCTGTATGTGCGCAGTCGGTGGCCGACACCCTGCACACGATTGACGAGGTGACCGTCGCTGCCCGCCGGACGCCCCCCGCTGTGGCCTCCACCGCCCCCGTGCAATCCATGGGGCGCGACCGCCTCGAAGCGCTGGGCCTGCAGAGCGTGGCCGATGCCGTCCGCCGCTTTGCCGGAGCCACCGTGCGCGACTATGGCGGCATCGGAGGACTGAAGGCCGTGTCGGTGCGCAGCCTCGGTGCGGCCCACACGGCCGTGAGCTACGACGGAGTGACGGTGAGCAACACCCAGGCCGGACAGATTGACATCGGCCGCTTCGCCCTCGACAATGTGGAGCAGCTCTCGCTGGCCGTGGGGCAGGGGAGCGACCTCTTGCAGTCGGCCCGCGCATACGCCTCGGCCGGCATCCTGAGCATACGCACCCAGCAACCCACCTTTGCCGACGGCCGCGACGAGGCTTGGCGCATCCGCCTGCAGGGCGGCTCCTTCGGCTACGTCACCCCCTCGGTGCGTTATGCCCGCAAGGTGTCGTCGCGCACCTCCCTCATGTTAGAGGGTGACTACATGCGGGCCGACGGCATCTACCCCTTCACCCTCGACAACGGGCGCACCGAATCGACCGAGCGCCGCCGCAACAGCGACATCTGCAGCTGGCACGCCGAGGGAAACCTGCACCACACCTTCCGCGACGGCAGCCGCTTGGTGGGAAAGGGATATTTCTACCGCTCGGAGCGCGGACTGCCCGGCAGTGTCGTGCTCTACAACCCTACGGCACGCCAACGCCTGTGGGACGAGAACTTCTTCACCCAGCTGGCCTACGACAAACCCCTCTCCCCCCGGTGGCAGCTGCGCGCCTTGGCCAAGTATAACCACGCCTGGAACCGCTACGAGGACACGAATGTGAAGTACGCGGGCGGCCGTCAGGTGGATGTGCACCGCCAGGACGAGTACTATGCCTCGGCCACCGTGCGCTGGACCCCTTCTCCGTGGCTCAGCCTGTCGCTGGCCCAAGACGGCTTCGTAAACACCCTGTGCAACAACATCGACGACAGTCCCAACCCCGTGCGCCTGACCTCGCTGACGGCCCTCAACGCCGTCCTCCGCTACAGGGGGTGGAACCTGACGGGCGGCCTTGTGGCCACCTGGGCCACCGACCGTGTCAGCTCGGGCACCCGCCCCGACGACCGCCGCCACCTCTCGCCCTCGGTCTCCCTCGCGTGGCGGCCGTGGGAGAGCGAAGCCCTCTACCTGCGCGCCCTCTACAAGAACACCTTCCGCGTGCCCACCTTCAACGACCTCTACTACCGCCGCTCGGGCAACACCGCCCTGCGCCCCGAGGATGCCGGGGAGTTCAACGTGGGCTTGACGTGGAGCGCCCGCCCCTGGGGGTGGCTCCGCAGCCTGTCGCTGACCGCCGACGCCTATTATAATAAGGTAGAGGACAAGATTGTGGCTTTCCCCTCGGTCTATGTGTGGCGCATGGCCAACTATGGCGAGGTGGAGATTCACGGCGTGGATGCCACGCTGGCCGCCACCATCGCTTTGGCTCGCGGATGGGAGGCCGAGCTGACAGGCGCATACACCTTCCAGCAGGCGCTGGACCTGACCGACCCGCAGGCGAAGAACTATCGCGACCAGCTTCCCTACACACCGCGCCACAGCGGAAACGCCTCGGCCGTGGTGAAGACCCCTTGGCTCAGCGTGGGCTACACCCTGATGGCGGTGGGAAAGCGATACTTCATGGACCAGAATATCCCCGCGAACGAGATTGCCGCTTACGTGGAGCATGGCATCAGCCTCTCGCGTAGCTTCCCCTTGGGAAAGGGTTGTAGCTTGCGTTTGCAGGCCGATGTACAGAACCTGACCGACCGCCAGTACGAGGTCATCAAGTACTATCCCATGCCCGGCCGCTCGTGGCGGGTGGGGGCGATGGTCTCTTTTTGAAAAAGGAAATAACCGGTTAACATAAATGATTGAATGTAAAAAATAAAAAGAAAAAAACGTATGAAACTGAGATGTCTTTTCCTGAGCGCCCTCTGCCTGATGGCAACGGGTGCCGTGTTCACCGCCTGCGAAGACGATGACGACAACGAGAACTGGAACGAGAATGCCGAAATCATCCTGCCCAAGCAGCGGGCATTCGTCCTGAACGAGGGAATCTACGGTATGAACAATGCCAACGTGTCGTTCTACAACCCCGCTACGGGCGAAGTGACGGCCGACATCTATGCCAAGCAGAACGGCGGCCTGAAATTAGGCGACACGGCGCAGGACATGATTAGCTACAACGGCGACATCTACGTCGTCGTGAACGGCTCCAGCTACATCACCCGCCTGAGCGGTGCCGGTGTCGAGCTGGCGCGCTATGCCTTCACCGAAGAGCAGGGACAACCCCGCTACGCGGTGGCCGAGGATGGCAAGGTGTATGTGACCCTCTATAGCGGAAACGTAGCCCGCCTGGATGCCAAGACATTGGCGTTTGAAAAGATGGTGGCCGTGGGCAACAATCCCGAGCAACTGGTGGAGGAAGATGGCAAGCTCTACGTGGTGAACAGCGGATGGGGCTATGACAACCGCCTCTCCATCATCGACCTGCGCACCTTCGACGCGGCCGAGCACGTGGAGATTATGACCAATCCCCAGCGCATCATCGAGGTGGACGACCGCCTCTTCATCCAAGGCTACGGCGCGGCCTATCCCGACCCCTATACCTATCCCGTGCAGCTCTACGACCGCGCGACAAAGACAGTCAGCACCATCGGGCAGGGCACCCACATGGCCGAGTACGGCGACAAGCTCTACGTGGCCTATTGCAGCACGGTCGACTGGGTGAACTACACCACCACCTTCTACACCTACGACGTCCGCACAGGCCAAAAGAGCGAGACCTCTTTCCTGAAAGACGCTCCGGCCGAAGTCACTGCCGGCAACGTGTATATGCTGGAGGTGAATCCCGAGAACGGCGACATCTACGTGGGCATCACCCACTACTCTGCCGGCGAGGGCGACATCTATCGCTTCAAGGCCGACGGCACCCTCATCGGCTCCTTCGAGAGTGGCGGACAGGGCCCCAATGCAATGGTGTTCTTTTAATTAAATAGGAGTTATCACTTTGTTTGGAGTTAAAGGAGTTATCACTTTGTTAGGAGTTAAAGGAGTTATCACTTTGTTAGGAGTTAAAGGAGTTATCACTTCGTTAGGAGTTAAAGGAGTTATCGCAGGCTTTGCCTGCTTAGCCAAATGTTTTGCAATCATGCAAGCAAAACTATTGGCTTTAACTCCTAAGCCCGTAGGGCTGATAACTCCTCTAACTCCTCTAACTCCTCTAACTCCTTTAACTCCTCTAACTCCTTCAATATAACATGCGAAGCTTTGTTAATATAACCATAGCTGTTTGCACATTTTTCTCCCTCCTCCCGTCGTGCGACGGGGGGCAGGGCTTTGTCGGCTCCTCCCGGGGCGACACGCTCGATGTCCGCTACGCCTCGCACCTGCAGATGGTGGAGTGTCCGGGCTATACGGTGGTGAACCTGCGCAACCCGTGGGACACGCTGCGGACGCTGCACACCTACGTCCTGCTGCCGCGGGAGAAGGAATACAGTGCCGACACCCTTCCCGCGGGCACAGTGGTGCGCGTCCCCCTGCAACGCACGGTCATCTACACGGCTGTGCACTGCGCCCTGGTGGACGAGCTGGGTGCCTTGGGTGCCGTGGCCGGCGTGTGCGATGCGAAGTACATCCACCAGCCCTCGGTGCAACGCCTCCTCAGCGACGGCACCATCCAGGACCTGGGGAGCGGCATGAGCCCCAACGTGGAGCGCATCATCCAACTGTCGCCCGATGCCCTGTTGCTCTCCCCCTTTGAGAACAGCGGCGGCTACGGCCGGGTCGATCGCCTGGGCGTTCCCATTGTGGAGTGTGCCGACTACATGGAGACCTCTGCCCTGGGCCGTGCCGAGTGGATGCGCTTCTATGGCCGCCTCTACGGACGGGCTGCCGTGGCCGACTCCCTCTTTGCCATCGTCGAAGCCGACTACCTGGCGTGGAAACGGCGGGCTCAGGCTTGCGAAGGGCGTCCCACCGTCTTTGCCGACCTTCCCACCGGCCCTTCGGCCTGGTACGTGTCGGGCGGAGGCAGCACCATCGGCCGCATGTATGCCGACGCCGGTGCGCGATACCTCTTTGCCGACAATCCCGCCAGCGGCTCCACCCCCTATTCCTTTGAAACCATCTACGAAAAGGCCCGCGCGGCCGACATCTGGCTCATCCGCTACCACGCTCCGCAGGATCGGACCTACCGCTCCTTGGCCGCCGAGTTCGAGCCTTACACCCACTTCGATGCCTACAGGAACCGCCGCATGTACGGGTGCAACACCGCCCACAGCCGGTTCTACGACGAAGTGCCTTTCCACCCCGAACGCCTGTTGGCCGAGTTTGTCCGCATCTTCCATCCCGAGCTTTGCGCCGACTCCCTCGCCGCCCTGCACTACTATGCGCCGTTGGCGGAGTGATTTCAGGCACGGATTGCACGGATTGACACGGAGAATTGTTGGATAAAGTATTAAAAAACCGTGAAATCCGTGCAATCCCTGCCTGAAAGATAGGGAACAAATCGGCCCGTATTCCGTTTCTTTGGTATAAAGAAACATAAATACTTCGGGATTCTGCCTTTATGTGACGGGATTGCACTATCTTTGCCCCTCAAAAGGAGGAAATGTTCCCTCTGACGTGTGTAGGAATGGATGTTCGTAAACGAAAATATGCAGGACGGACGGTAGCATTGTTGCTGATGCTGCCTTTCGTCGTTTTCTCTGCTTTGCTCACTTTGCTTTATCTGCCGCCGGTGCAACACTGGGCGGTGGAGCGGGCGGCGTGTGTGGCCTCCGATGCCGCGGGGATGGACATCCGCGTGGGGCGCATCCGCCTGGCCTTCCCGCTCGACCTGGCGCTGCACAATGTGGTGGCGCTCGACAGCCTGCGGGCCGACACGTTGGCCTCCGTCGGTGAGTTGCGCACGGGTGTGGCCCTGTGGCCCCTGCTGCGCGGCCGGGTGGAGGTGAGCGGCGTGGGCCTCTCCGACGTGGTGGCACACACGGGCAGCCTGATACCCTCCGTCCGGGTGGACGGACGCATCGGCCGGCTGCGCCTGAAGGGGGCCGGCGTCAATCTGACCGACGAAGTGGCCGAGGTGGAGAGCCTGATGCTGCGCGAGGCCGATGTCTGCCTGACGCTTCACCCCGACACGGCTGAGCGGGACACCGCCTCTTCGCCCGTCGGGTGGAAAATCCTTCTCCGCAAGGCCGACCTCGGGCGGGTGGACTTCCGCTTGCAGATGCCCGCCGACACCCTGAACCTCGCCGCCGGATGGCAGCAGGCCGAACTGGGGGAGGTGGCCATCGACCTGCGTGCGCCGGCCTACGGAGCCGGTCGCCTCGCACTGGCCGGGGGCTTCGTCTCGTACAACGATAAGGCGTCGGCCCCGCTCGAAGGGTTCGACCCCCACCACATAGCCGCCACAGGGATGGACCTGTCGGCCGATTCACTATTATATAAAGGAAAAGAGGTGTGCGCCGTCGTCCGCCGACTGGTTTTGCATGAGCGTTCGGGCTTCCGGCTGACGCACACCGAAGGAGAGATACGCATGGATGCCTCCGGGATAAGGCTGCCTTACCTCGGGGTGAAGACTGATTCGTCCGCCGTCGAGGCCAAAGGCCGCATACCCTGGGCGGCTCTGAAAGAAAATGGGACGGAACGGATGGACATCCGGGTGGAAGGAAAGGTGGCCTTGGCCGATGTGGCGCGGCTCTACCCGATGGAGGTGACGTACGACGCGCCCCTGAATTTCCGCCTTGCCATGCAGGGAAACATGAAGCGCCTGCAACTGGACACCCTCTCCCTGCAGATGGACAGTGTGCTCAGCATGGGCGCAAGCGGCGAGGCGCAACACCTGACCGACGACACCCGGCGCACGGCTCGGGTCGCTTGGTGGGTCGCGACGCACGACCTCGCCCCCCTGATGCCCCTGATGGGCAGCAATCCGTCGGTGCAGATTCCCCGGGAAATGGCGGCCGAGGGTACACTGACCGCCGACCGGACCCGCTACGACGCCCTTCTGACCCTGCGCGAACGGGATGGCCTGTTGGCGGCCAAGGGACACTACGACACCCGCCTGCAGGAGTATGCCCTGCGAGTGCGGGCCGACAGTCTGGCGCTGCACCGTTTTCTGCCCCAGGATTCGCTCGGCCATCTGACGGCCCGTGTCCGTGCCGTGGGCAGGGGAACCGACCCCTATGCCGCCACTACCCGCCTGCTGGCCGACGTGCACATCGACAGTCTGCAATACGGGGCGCAACTGATTTCGGGCGTAGTCCTGAAGGCTTCGCTGGAGCAGCATCGGGCACAGGCCACGCTGGAGAGTCATAATACGTTGTTGGAGATGAGGACACGGGTGGATGGTCTGCTTCATCGCGACTCGCTGATGGCCGAGGCTGTGGTGGAGGTGGCGGAGAACGCCCTTCCCGCCCTGCGGATGATGGATATGCCCATGGCGGCTTCGGCCCGGGTGGAGATGAGGCCCGATTCCCTCTATGCCCACCTTTCATCGGGCGACTTCGACCTGCGTCTGACCGGCGCGGAAGGCCTTCGGTCGCTCACCCGGGGCATACCGGCTTTCGTGCAGACCCTGCAAACCCAGCTCGAAGGGCGGCGGGTGGACATCGCGCGGCTGAAAAGCCTCCTGCCCGCCGTGCAACTGAGTCTGAAGACGGGCAAGGAAAATCCCCTGATGGACTACCTGCGGCATACAAGCGGCCTCTCGTTGGAGCGGGCCGAGGTGGAAATCGGCGCATCGCCCCACGCGGGCCTGTTTGTCGATGGAAACGTCTTCCGCCTGCGCACCGACAGCTTGGAGTTTGATACGTTGAAGATGGCGGTGACAACGACGGAGGCGCCCGCTCTGGTGGCAGGGGTCGTCGTGAGCAATGCACCGGACCAGCGGAAGCCGTCGTTCATGGCCCGCCTGGGAAGCGAACTGACGGACAGCGTGGGCACCGCCTCGCTTCACTTCCACAACGGAAAGGGCGAGTTGGGTCTGGAGTTGGGCGCGCGTGTCGGCATCGAGGCCGGGGGGCTTCGCCTCTCCTTCTTCCCCGAACGACCCACCATCGGTTTCCGCCGGTTTCAGCTGAACGACAGTAACTTCATCGCCCTCAGCGACTCGGGACGCATCGAGGCCGACGTCCGCCTGCTCGACGAAGCCGGCACGGGCCTCCGCCTCTATTCGACCCCCAACGACGAGGCGTTGCAGGACCTGACGGCCGACCTGACCCGCCTCAATTTGGGGGAGATTCTGACCGTGCTTCCCTACGCCCCCGACATTTCCGGCTGGCTGAATGCCGAGCTGCACTACGTCAAGAGCCTGTCGGACAACACCTTTTCGGGCACCCTGCAGGCTGACGACCTCTCCTACGGCGGCTATCCCTTGGGCACCTTGGGACTGGAGGCCGCCTACCTGCCCACCTCGGCGGGCCGCCACATCGTGAACCTGCAACTGCTGCGCGACGACGAGCTGATAGCCACCGTGGATGGCACGCTGCGGCCGCCCCTGCCCGCGTCGGCCGACTCATCGCTTGTCGGGCAAACCACTACGGTCGCGGCCGACGTGTTGCTCGACCGTTTTCCCATCGAGATGGCCAACGCCTTTGTCCCGCGCGACATCCTGACGATGAGCGGATGGCTCGGTGGCGAACTCTCGGTGAAAGGCGCCGTCTCGGCTCCCCGCATCGACGGCGAGGTGCGCTTCGACTCCGTACAGCTGCACTCGCCCCTCTATGCCCTGGACCTTCACATGGACAAAACTCCCGTGAGCGTGGACGACAACCGCTTGCTTTTCGACAACTTCCATATCTACGCCAAGGGAAAGAATCCCTTCAGCCTGACGGGCCGCGTCGATTTGGGCAACTTTTCGCGCATGACGGCCGACTTGCAGATGAGGGCGGTCGAATACGAACTGCTCAACGCCAAAAAGAACCGCAACTCGGTGCTCCACGGGCGCGTCTTTGTCTCCCTCTTCTCCACTATCAAGGGCGAGCTGACCAGCCCCGTCATCCGCGGCACGATGAACGTGTTGGGCAACACCGACGTGACCTACGTGCTGAAGGAGTCGCCCCTGACGGTGGAGGACCGCCTCGGGAGCATGGTCACCTTTGTCAACTTCAACGACACCTTAGTCGCCCCCAAGTCCAAGGAGGAGGTGACGCTGGGCGGGGTCGATATGTTGCTTGGCGTGCAGATTGACCAGGGAGCGCAGGTGCGTGTTGACCTCGGCAGCGACAACTACGTGGAGGTGCAGGGCGGCGGCGACCTGTCGATGCAATACACCCCGCAGGGCGACCTGCTGCTGACGGGACGCTACACGCTCACCAGCGGCCAGATGAAGTACTCCCTGCCCGTCATCCCCCTGAAGACCTTCCAGATTGCCGGCGGAAGCTACGTGGAGTTCACCGGCGACCCGGCCAACCCCAGCCTGAACATCACCGCCACCGAGCGGGTGCGCACCTCCGTGACCGAAGACAACAGCTCGCGCTACGTCAACTTCGACGTGGGCGTATCCATCACCAACAGCCTGGACAACATGGGAGTGGCTTTCACCTTGGATGCGCCCGAGGACGTGAGCCTCCAGAACCGGTTGGCCGCCATGTCGGCCGAGGAGCGCGGCAAGTTAGCCGTGACGATGCTGGTGACGGGCATGTACGCCGGCGGACAGGGCACCGGCGGCGGATTCAACACGGGCAACGCCCTCAACTCCTTCCTCCAGAGCGAAATATCCAGCATTGCCGGCAGTGCGCTGAAGACGGTGGATGTCAGCATCGGTGTGGAGGACAACTATGCGGCCGACGGCACCACGCCGGGCGGAACCGACTACTCCTTCCGCTTTGCCAAACGGTTCTGGAACAACCGCTTGAGCGTCATCATCGGCGGCCGCATATCCACGGGCAACGAGGCGGTGGCCGAGGGCGAGGGAAGCTCCTTCATCGACGACATCTCGCTGGAGTGGCGGCTCGACGACAGCGGCACACGCTACGTCAAACTGTTCCACACCCGCAACTACGAGAGCATCCTCGAAGGGGAAATCATCGAGACGGGTGTCGGCCTTGTCCTCCGCCGCAAGGTGAACAAGTTTGGAGAATTGTTTATTTTCAGAAGAAAGGAATGAGGGTTATGAAAGGAGATATTATGAAAGGAGTTAAAGGAGATATTGCTTCGCGAGGAGTTAGAGGAGTTATCACTTCGCTTCGCTCGTTAGGAGTTAGAGGAGTTATCGCAGGCTTTGCCTGCTTAGCCAAATGTTTTGCAATCATGCAAGCAAAACTATTGGCTCTAACTCCTTTAACTCCATTAACTCCTAAGCCCAAAGGGCTGATAACTCCTCTAACTCCTAAGCCCAAAGGGCTGATAACTCCTCTAACTCCTTTAACTCCTTTAATAATAATCCTCACCGCCTGCAGCACCACGCGGAACCTGCCCGAGGAGGAGACGCTCTACACGGGCATCAAGCGCATCGAGTACGTCAACGACAGCGCCCTGCGACACACCGAAGCCGCCCTCGACGAGGTGGAGGCCGCCTTGGCCTATCCGCCCAACAACGCCATCTTCGGCAGCTCGTCCTACCGCTTCCCGCTCCCCTTCGGCCTGTGGGTCTATAACGCTTTCGTGAACCACCAGCGGGGCGTGGGCAAGTGGGTGTTCAACAATTTTGCCGCCGAGCCGGTCTATATGTCGGCCGTCAATCCCGAGGTGCGCAGCAAGGTGGCCACCAATCTGCTCCGCGACTACGGCTTCTTCCGCGGGCGGGTGACGAGCGAGGTCATCCCTCAGAAGAATCCCCGCAAGGAGAAGGTGGCCTACCGCGTGGATGCCGGACACCTCTTCACCCTCGACTCCATCCGCTACCGCCGCTTCCCCCACGTGGCCGACACGCTGATACGCTTCACCGAGCGGGAGCGGCTCCTTCGCGCGGGCGACCCCTTCAGCGTCGTCCGGCTGGAGGCCGAGCGCAACCGCCTCTCCACCCTCTTCCGCAACAACGGCTACTACTACCACCGGAGCGACTACATCACCTTCCGCGCCGACACCATCCAACGGCCCGGCAGCGTCTGGTTACAGGTGCAGCCGCGCGAGGGACTCCCCTCTGTGGTGAACCGCCAGTGGCACATCGGAAAGACCGTGGTGAACCTGCGCAAGAACAACAGCGACATCCGCCGTCCCCTGGAGGACACGCTGCAAATCCGCCACCTGACCGTCCGCTACTCGGGCAAGAAGTCCCCCCTGCGTCCCGGTGTGCTGTTCCACAACCTCCGCTTCCGCCACGGCGAGCTTTACTCTCAGGAGAAGCAGCGGCAGAGCCAGGAGAACATGGCCCGCATGGGCGTGTTCAGCTCGGTGGATATGCAGTTCGTTCCGCGCGACACCACCGCCGCGTGCGACACGCTCGACGTCCTTGTCAGCGCCACCTTCGACAAGCCCCTCGACGTGGAGCTGGAGCTGAACGCCACCAGCAAGAGCAACGACCAGATGGGCCCCGGCCTCTCCTTCGGCGTGGCCAAGAAGAACGTCTTCCGCGGGGGCGAGACCTTCTCGGTGAAGCTGGACGCCTCCTACGAGTGGCAGACGGGCGGGACGGCCACGGGCAAGAGTGCCGAAATCAACTCGTGGGAGCTGGGCCTCTCCACCGCGCTCACCTATCCGCGCCTGATGTTTCCCGGGCTGGACACCCGCCGTTTCCGCTTCCCGGCGCAGACGGAGTTCAAGCTCTATGCCAACCAGCTGAACCGCGCCGGCTTCTTCCGCCTGCTCTCGTTCGGCGGTAGTGCCGTCTATTCCTTCCAGCCGACGCGCACGTCGAGGCACACCTTCACCCCCTTCCGCCTGACCTTCAACATGCTGCAGAGCCACACGGCCAAGTTCGACTCCATCATGGACCAGAACCGCGCCCTGGCCATCAGCTTCCGCGACCAGTTCATCCCCGCCATGAGCTACACCTACACGTTCGACGACGCCAGCATCGCCTCGCGCCGCCACCACACCTGGTGGAGCACCACCGTCACCTCGGCCGGAAACGTCACCTCGGCCCTCTATGCCCTCTGCGGCAAATCGTTTGCACAACATGACAAAGACCTCCTCGGCAACCCCTTCGCCCAGTTCATCAAAGCCACCACCGAGCTGCGCAACCTCTTCAAGGTGCGCGGCCGCACCCACGTGGCCACCCGTCTGATGGCCGGCGTCATCGTCCCCTACGGAAACTCCCAGTACGCCCCCTACAGCGAGCAGTTCTACATCGGCGGAGCCAACAGCATCCGCGCCTTCACCGCCCGCACCATCGGACCCGGCAGCTTCCGTCCCGAGGAGAGCACCTATTCCTACCTCGACGAGACGGGCGACGTCAAACTGGAGGCCAACGTCGAGCTGCGCTTCCCCATCGTGGGCAACCTCTACGGCGCCACCTTCCTCGACGCGGGCAACGTCTGGCTCCTCCGTCCCCAGGCCGACCGCCCGGGTGGGGAGCTTACGTTGAGCGACCTTTGGAACGACATCGCCCTCGGCACCGGCCTCGGCCTGCGCTACGACCTGGAATTCCTCGTCCTCCGCCTCGACCTCGGCATCGCCCTCCACGTGCCCTACGACACCGGCAAGAGCGGCTACTACAACATCCCCCGCTTCAAGGACGGCCTCGGCCTCCACCTTGCCGTGGGGTATCCGTTTTGAACGGAAGAAAAGTGTGTGGCATAACTGACTTTTCAGACGCGGATTTCAAG
>CAZDAN010000041.1:0-12199 GCA_964503565.1 uncultured Bacteroides sp. | reverse complement strand
AGAAGCGGAACTCGAAGGGAGTGAATATCTGATAGTCCAACTGCTTGAACTTCACAAATCCATTGGGGAAGTGATCACTCATTGGTTCAAACTTCTGAATCAATTCCTCGGTAGCATGAGTAGATACGGTGTTCACTATCAATTGTGCATAATTCCTTCCACCAGGTTTGGGAGCATAAGAGGTATGGAAACGGGGTGATGAACTACCGATGAAAGAGGTCACGCTGACAACCCGTTCATCCTGACGCAAAGCAAAAGCAACAGAGTCTGCAATGGATTTAGTTTCCGCGAGTCCTTTTCCTTCCGGCAAACTGATTTCAACGGCAAACTGATTTCTGTCCGCCAATGGCAACATTCTTACCTTCAGATTGGGAGAAATAAGCACGATAGAAGCCACTGTCAGCAAGCAACCTCCAACAATCGTCTTCCACGGATGGCGGAAGGTCCAAGCCAACAGAGCGTTATACCCTTCCTGCACATAGTCTGTAATAGATTTCTTGGTAGGATTAGCCATTATTTCATCCTCTGTAACATCGCCTACACGACTTGCTGGCTTGGACACGTCCACATGTTTGTTCTTCGTTATCTTCCGCTTTTTGATGAACGTTGCTTCCCACACTGGCAGCACAACCACCGCCAATGCCAAAGATATTCCCAAATTGATGGTCAGCGTCCAAGGCATATAGAAACACATTTCGCTAATCATTCCCTTCGTAGTAAACAGTGTGGGGAAGAAGATTGCACACAAGCATACTGTGGCCAACATCATTGGCATGAAATATTGTTGAACGGACTTACAGGCTGCAGTCCAACGGCTCATGCCCTTGTTCAGATATTCCAGATAACCATCAAGAACAACGATGGCATTGTCCACCACCATTCCTAAGACGACAATAAGTCCAGCCAAAGTAATGATATTGAGCGGGATATTACACATATACATTATACCTACCGAACAGAACGTAGAGAGAGGGACAATGGCCCCTGCCACCAAAGCGGTCCTCCAAGGGAACAGTATGAGCATCACCACAATAATGATAACCATTGACTCTACGAGGTTGACAAGGAAATCTTTTACCGACCTGTCCACGACCTGACTTTGGTCAGTAATACACTGGACGGTCACATCATCGGGAAGAACATTGGCCGTGTAATCATCAATCACCTGCTGTACTTCGCGCCCATATTGGATAATATTTTTTTCTGCCAACATCTCCAAAGAGAGGATAGCACAAGGATGGGAATTGAATTCAATGTACGATTCCGATTGGTCGTATTCGCGTTTCACTTCGGCGATGTCCTTTACACGGACAACGTTGTTCTCGTCATCACTGAATATGACCATATCCTCAATTTCCTGTTCACAATTGGTCATTGGCTTAACATGTATAGGCGTATTCTTTTGCCAATTGGTAATACTACCAGACATAGTTGTAAAGCCACCATTGTTCAGTGCTTGCATCAATTGCATCTGTCCGATACCGTATGCCGAAAGACGGTCTCTATCTACATAAATGCTGATTTGTTCGGTTGTTTCTCCGTATAATGTCACATTGTCAACCGTTTCTATACGGCGCAACTCGTCAGCCAAATCATCGGCATACTCTTTCAACTCACGGTAAGTGCGGTGTTCGCTCTCAATAGCGACAAGGGTTGCACTGGTAGCATCAAAGTCATCATTTACGATAATCGTCAATACGCCTTGTGGCAATTGGCTTTTGAAGGAGTTCAAGCCATGCCGTATCTTTGACCACACTTCGTCCATGTTGTTCACCTCGTCGTGCAATTCCACCATCATCATGCACATCCCGTTGGAAGAAGTGGATGTTGTTTTCTTACGTTCTACCTCCTCGAATGTGAACAAATACCGTTCCAACGGACGAGCAACCTGCATTTCAATTTCTTCGGCCGTGGCACCCGGATAAACGGCGACAACCACCCCTTGGCGTATCGTAAATTCAGGGAATTCTGCTTTAGGCATTTTCTCCAAGCCAAATATACCTAATAAGAATACACCTGCCACAAGCAGGAAGGTGAGCCGGTAGTTGTGCATCAACCAAGCGACCCAATTCTGTTTCGTTTTCATTCGCAAACCTCCATTCCTTCACTAAGTTTCTGATAGCCCTCAGTGACAACCACATCACCCGCATGTAATCCACTTGACACTACAATTCTGTTTCCAACAGTTTTGCCAATTGTAACAACCTTCCGACAGGCTCTTCCGTCCTTCTTTACCCAAACAAAACTATTGCCATTGGCATCTTTACGAACAGAAGTGACAGGTACAGACAAAACATTATTGCCCCCAGCATTGACCAATCTCACATTAGCCACCATGCCTGGTAACAATTGCAACTTCTCGTTCCCGACATTCACTTTGATGTCGTAGGTATGAGTCATTGTGTTTGCCTCTACAGATTTCTCAATCTTTCCTCCTTCAAATAGTTGGTTTGGTAATGCATCCAATGTGACTTGTGACAATGTAGAGTCTGAAATATCCGCAATTTCTTTTTCAGGAATGCTCACTTTGACTTTCACATTGTTTACCACAAGTATCTTGGCTACAGGCAAAGCCGGGAGCACCACTTCGCCTACATTCATAATCCCCTTACCAATCACTCCGCTTGCAGGAGCATAAATGCTACAATCGGCAAGCGTTTTTTTAGCTATTTCCAAAGAGGACTCAGCCTGTTGTACCTTACTTTGCACTTCAACCCACTCCATTTCAGGAAGTGAATTGTTATCGTGAAGTTGCTTGAGACGCTCATAAGCATCGTTGGCCTGCTCCATCTGAGCTTGTGCCGCAGCCAACATGTTTCTCGCTTGTGTCTTGTCAATTTCTGCAATTAGTTGCCCTTGCTTCACTGATTGCCCTTCGTTTACACAAACTCTGGTAATCGTCCCGCTTCCTGTAAAACCTACCGATATGGAAGACTCCTCTTCAACAATACCGACATAGCACTTTTCATTCACCTCAGAAGAGAAGCGAAGCACTTCACTTTTCACCCTCATAGGAAAAGGCTTCTTCTGATTCTCATCTTGACTACTGCAAGAAGCCAAAAGCATCGCAATGATGGCGACACTCCACACAGAAAATACTTTTTTCATTTTCAGTCCTTTTTTATACAAATACTCATTTCGCTAAAATTTGGCTGCAAAGGTAGCTTAAACCAACACAAGCATTTTTATCTATTCGGTAATGAATATGTCCAAAACAAGAAATCGTGTGTGAAAATATGTAATTTTGAACATTTCCCCACCCCTTTGTCACGTAGGGTGGCAGGGATTCTGCCTTGAATGTACTGATGGCCTTCTTCTACCGCTTTGTGGCCGCTGCTATGGACCTCGACAACTTTGAGTCGCCCACGCCCGGCATGGCCACTCCCTATTCGGCCTTCTTCATCTTTGCAGTGGGAATCTTCCTGAGCAACATCGTGTTCAACACGGTGGTGATGCGCCGCCCGTTCGTGGGCAAACCCGTCAGCTACGGCGACTACTTCCACGGGCGCATGAGCACCCACATGGCGGGTGTGCTCGGAGCTATCATTATATCGGGAGCTAATTAAGAATCAAAAATATCTAAGACAAAATCTTTTCTATCAGCTGATAGATATTTGTTTATCAGCTGATAGAAAAGACTCGGACACCTGACAGAATTACATCAGACATCTGTCAATCCGTATGCGGTCTGCAAAGAAAAACCTAACGGCCTAATTGACAGCAAATTTATCACAGACTCATCACCAAACTGTCGAGCTTCACAAGGCGATTCCGGTAAGTAGCCTTGAGGGTGGCTGCGGCCGACTGGTAGGTGGTACAGGTATCAAAGCGAGCGGGTTCGAGGGCATTCCATTGCATCTGGTCGGCAATGGCTGCGGGGCGGATGAAATTGTCCAAACTGTCGATGTAGGCAGTCAGAGCCTCAAAGTGGGGTTTGAACTGTTGCCAACGATTTTTCACGTGAGAAACAAAAGCTGGGTCTTGTAACAAGCGGTCGTACCACAAAGCCCGGACATTATAGAGCGAATCGGCCGTAAGCAGACGTACACCCGGCATGTGGGCCTTGCGAAGGGGACGGAGGTCACGCCCCTCATCGACACCTACAGAGATGAATGCAAGATCGAAATCCCAAACAGGACCGGCAGCCAGACGACCGTCGGGAAGCAAGCAGGCGAAACAACTACGCGGTCCGTTAGGTTCGCTATTCTGACATAGTTCCTGTATTAAGAAGAAGTCAGCAAAAGAATCAAAATCGACATGAGCAGCAGGATTGGCATCAGCTTTATTGACCAATTCTTGTACAGCCTCGAACAGCGGAGCAGGAAGTTTCTTCGGCTTACGGACAGAGACAGGCAGTCCGCTTTGTGTACGGAAAGTATAAGGGTCTTCATCAAGAGCGTATGCATCGAACTCCAGAAGCACCGTTTCCTCGTCCACCATGTCAAGTACACGCTCGCACAGATAATAAACACCCTGATCTTCCTCATCCACATTCAAGCGGACAAAGCATCCTACGGGTGTGGTGGAAGCCAAGGATGTCTGACGGGCCACCTCGGTTCCCAAGGCATTGCGCATCAGTGAATGATCGAAAAAACCTGCCAACAACACCCAACGGTCACGAGCAGGAAGGCCGAAGAACGATTCCGCCTTATCCAGTTTCAGGTTATAGGGTTTCTTGGGCTTACCGAAAGTTGAGTGTCCGCGTCCCTCCAATTGGGCGAAGGTGGAACTATAGACACTCCAACCGGTATCATCGTAGATACGCACATTGCAATCCTTTGTCCACACGTCCCGCACTACGGGTGGAGCACCGTCGGGGAAAGTTATTTTCACCAAAGGCAACGAGGAAAGAGGCTCCTTCTCAATCATTACATGCTTCCAACCAAAGAAAGCCAACAACCCCAGCAGAACAAGAACAAACAGGAGGTAAATGGTACGGGATTTTTTCATACTTTATTCCTACTTTTCTCTTACTGTCACTTCATCGGCACTAACTTCACGGGCCCAAGCAAACCGCTGGGAACGACATCCCATCGGGCATAGTCACCCTTCTTGTAGTTAATGCCCACAACGTTGATATCCTTAAACTTGCGCCACTTGATACCTTGGCGGTCATATTCGGCAATGCGGTTGGCGGGCAGGTTGGTTACCTCCACTTCCAACACATTTTTGCCAGGCTTCAGGTACTGTCCTACCAACGTGCGGAAGGGAACGGCAAAAAGTGTGGCAACCTCGCGACCGTTGATGCGGACGCGGGCACTCTCACGTACATCACCGAGGTCGAGCATCCATTCCGTCGGGTTCATAGCAGGCAAGTCGAACTCCACACGGTAGAGACCGGCACCCATATTGATTGCAACGTTCGGGATATTCTCCTCTGTCCATGAACCGAGTGTACCTATATTATATATACCGTTGATAGCGGGTTCGCTTTCGGGGAAACTGAGGGTCCATCCGCCGTCAATACTCAAACTGACCGTCTGTGGTGTGTAGTAAGCCCAAGCATCGGCCTCCACATCGGTATTTGCAAAGGTTTTCAGAATCATGCTTTCGCCCGAAGCCAACTGTAAGCGCACCTGTGTCTGTCCGTTTACTGTTTTGGTCTCGGCCTTGCCCACCTCACCATTCATCGGATTAAACAACAATACCGACTTAGCCGGAACGGAAAGTGTCACCCATCCGTCCACCCCCGTAGGTTGAAGGGAAGAAACAAAGTAGTGGTGCCCCCCTTCGTGAGTGCGGCGGATGTATTGCACACCATACTTGGTCTTCAACTCTTCGGCCTGCACACCTGTGGCGGAAAGGGTCTGCGCGTAATCGCTACCGGTAATAATCTTACCCTTCTTCAGCGGTTGCGCCTCCACCCGTCCGAAATCAGCTTTGGGCAAACGGGCCAGCAGTTTGTCGAACTGAGCTACACGCTTGGCCAAATTACTGTAACCGGGTACGCTTTCAGGATAGTTCCCTACGAAGACAATCTCGGCTCCTTGTTCGGCCAAAGTGATAAGTTTCTGCAGGATATCGGCCGGCATACGCTTTACAGCAGGAATGATGATAGCCTTGTACGCAGCACCGCCCACAGTCTTCAGTTCGCCACCCTCCACACGGGTCGATCGGATGTAGTTGTCGCTGATGTAGTCCACGTCGTAACCGGCAGCCATAATACGATTCACCGTTTCAATGAACTTAGGCGCACGCTTATGCATCCCATGAATATCAAAAGTCAGCATCCGTCCGGGCTGCTCGTTCCACATATCGTAAACGGGCAGATAGACAAGGAAATCATTATCGGGCTGACCCATCTGCAGAAACGATTGGCAACGGCTGATGTAGTCAAAGAATCCGTCAGCATCGCGCCAGATGCTGTTCGTTGGTGTCATATCTACAGAAGCGTAGAACTTCCATCCTGGCCAGGCTTCGCCCTTGGGCGTGTAGGTAGCGCCATGAAAAAAAGTATGATTCACACCCGAAAGGAACATCAGGTCGATGTCGGGTTTGCACTGCGAGAGCGAAGTGCGGAAGTGGTCAGTCAACCACGTAAAGGTCTCAGATGAAACAAGAGTCTTGCCCGTAAGGTGTGCTCCCGAAGAGGCATACTTCAGCATAGACATGTCGGAATCGTTCTTGCGGGTAAGTGTATCTTTGCGCAGTCCCTTAATGCCAAAGTCGGAAAGTCCGAATCCCTCGCATTCAGGTACATCCACAGCAGCATAGAGGTCGATAAGATTACCCGGTGAACCGTGTGCCTGATTGCGGGTCCGGCTGCCATGTTTGTGTGCCCAGTCAGTCCACTGGCGAGTAAAGTTTTCATAAAGCAGTTCGCCCATCGTTTCACGATAATCACTCACGATACGGGCTGTAGCATCGGTACGGGCCGTCCCCTTAGCCTCGTCAAGAAATTCGGGGAAATGGTCCTCCAGTTTGTAGCCGCGCCGTTTGGCAAACTCGCTCAACAACGTGGGTGTCCAATCGGCACCATATACTTCGTAAGAATCGTTGAAGAAATTATTAGGAATCTGTTTCAAACCATGTGCTTTGAACGCCTTGTCGAACTTACTCAGATAACGTTTCACTGCCCCTTTGTCAAGATGATCCATCACATAACCCTCGCCTCCCGGCGCAGCACGTTTCACTTTCTGCAAGGTCTTTCCGGTGAACTGTGCAATGAGAGTCCACTCACCACCCACCGGAGCTGTCCAGTCAAGAGTGCCGTCAGATTTCACCTTCTTTGTCAGGTTCACAGCCTTTCCTTTTGGGCTGTAAGCCATCAGGCAACCCAACCGAGCGACCTCCTTCTGTTTACGGTCGCTCACCACTATCATCTCGTCCAACCGACTGCCACCCTGTACTTTGTAGGTTTGAAAAAGGACACGTGTAGCAGCATCTTCTACTCCCACTTCAGGTCCTCCAAAAGGCCAACCGGTACCATTGTTCATATCAATGTGCATTCCCAAGCGGGCCGCCTCGGCCGTGGTATGCTTTAACATGTCCATCCACTCGGGTGTCAGGTAATCGATGTCATTAGCCTCGTTGCCAATAACACCATAAATAGGGGTTATCTCCACCGTACCCATGCCTTTCTCGGCGTAAGCTTCAAGATTGTGGGTCAGTCCTTCCTTGTCCACTGCACTACCCATCCACCACCATCGGGCAGCGGGACGTGCCTCGGTTTCCACTACGGGCCATTCGGCAGGAGCCTGTGCCATAGCGGCCGCGGCCAACAGCAGGCCACTCATAAACAGATTGCTTTTTTTCATATCAAGTAGGTTTTATTCTTCATTCATGGTAACGCCGACAAAGATACACAAAATTTCAAGAAAAGAAGAAGAAAGTTTGGCAGAAAGACAAAATGAGTGTAAATTTGCCTCAATTACATTTTTACAAGACTACAGAATCATGATGATTATAAAGACTCTTTACCGAATAGCGGCTCTGATGGTATGCCTTATATATTCCCTTTCACTGACCGCCATCCCCACATGCCGCGTAGTACACTACGACGAGAATAACGGCCTGTCGCATTGGCGGGTAACACAAATGCTACAGGACTACGGAGGTATCATCTGGTTTGCAACTTGGAACGGACTGAACCGCTTCGACGGGTACGAATTCAAATGCTTCAAAGTAAGCCAAGAAGGCAACTGCCTGAAAACTGACGACCGCATCCGAAACATCTGGTTGTCCGAAGAAGGTGACATCTATTGCAAAAGTGACGAAGGATATTACGGATTCGATCCTCAAAGTTGCACATTCTACGACATTGAAGGTGAGGACAACGAGACATTGTACAACAAACTGTTGACACGATACAAGGGTTTTTGGTTGGACAATCTGGCCAATGGCGACCTGCACCATACCGATGCCAACGGCTATCAATGGACGTTGACCCACGGCGGAAAACTCTATTGCCAAAGCAGCGAAACACAGGAACAAACGGCTTATCCCTTGAACGTTCCCATGAAGGAACTACGTTTCGGCTACTCTGACAAACAGGGGAACTTATGGATTATTTTCACCGGCGGCGTTTATAAAATGGTATTCACCGACAACTCCATCGAACATTTGCCACAGGAACATACCATTCACGTGCGCTCTACCTTTGTTGACCACAACCGCCGCTATTGGGTAACAGGACGCGACGACAACAGCGTGCGGCTCTTCTCTGCCGACAATCAGCTATTGGGTTATTTAGGTTCTGACGGACGCCTGCACAAGCAATATACCCCTTTTGCAGCCAGCATCTACTGTATCACACAGAGTAGTACCGGCGTCATTTGGATGGGGAGTAAACCCGGAGGTCTCTTCCGCCTGCAGGAGGAAAGTGACGGACAATTCCGCATTACCCGTTTCCTTCACGACCCGAACGAAGCCTATTCGCTGAGCCACAACGACGTGTATGACATCAAGGAAGACACCCACAGCCGCCTGTGGATCGCCACCTTGGGAGGCGGAGTCAACTGCCTGACCAACCCGGAGGCCGAACACCCCCGCTTCATTCATAAAGGAAACGAACTGCAAGGCTATCCCACCCCGCTGTGCAAGAAAGTACGCTATCTGCATCTGACCAATGAGGGAGTTATGTTGGTAGCTACCACCGAAGGACTATTGACCGCCAGACTTCCCGATGACGACCGATACGACCAGATGCACTTCCGCCACCACGTGAAACAGCCCAACACCCCCACCAGTCTTAGCTGTAGCGCCACGATGGACATCCTACAGGATTCCCACGGGAATGTCTTTGTCAGCACCGAGAACGGCGGAATCTGCCAAGTCACCAACAAAGACCTGTTGGCCGACACACTCCACTTCCGCCACTTCAACACCTCCAACGGACTGCCTTCCGACGTAGTGTTATCAATGACCGAACACGAAGGAAGCATTTGGATTGTCTGTACCAACCAAATCTGCATCATCAATCCCTATGAGGAGATTATCAGCAGTTTCGACTCAAACTTCTTCCAACGCTACTACCGTTTCTCGGAAGCACGTCCCACACAGTTACCCGACGGACGGTGGATATTCGGTCTCCACGACGGTGCTTTCACCCTCAGCACCCAGCGGTTGCGCAAGAGCGACTACGTGCCCCCCATTATCCTGACAAGTGTCACCAAACAGGGGGAAACGACTGAATTGGGAATCCTGCGCCACGACACCTTGGTCATACAACCCCACGAACGTAATCTGACGGTGCGATTCGCTGCCATCGACTACACCAACGCCGGGTTGATAAACTACACCTTCCGTCTGGCTCGAGCAGGAAGCGGCACCTGGAACAACTTAGGAAAGAACCGGGCCACAACCCTGCTGGACGTAAAACCCGGAGAATACATTTTGGAAATCAGCTCTACCAACGCCGACGGCATCTGGGTGGACAACACACTGAAGACAACCATCATCGTCGTTCCCACCTTCTGGGAGACGGGATGGGCCATCCTCCTCTACATTCTCATCGGCCTCCTGATATTGGGTGCCATTCTCTACACCTTCGCATACATACGGCGCATCAAACGCCAGCAACGCGAAACTTTGGAGTCCTATCTGACCCTACTGAACAAGCCCGAAAAGCAGAATGCTGAAACAACGGTGACGACAACAGAAAAGGAGATAACAGCCCAACTCACCACAAGCAACGACGAGGACGACCTTTTCATGCGCCGCGTAATGGCCTTCATCGAGGAACACATGGGTAACCCCGACATCAATGTGGGGGACATGGCCGAGACTCTCGCCACCAGCCGTTCAAGTCTGAACCGCAAACTGAAGTCAACCTTAGGCGTCACCCCGCTCGACCTTCTGCGCGAAGCGCGTATCAAGCGAGCCTGCCAACTGCTGGAGAGTAGCGAACTGAACATTTCCGAGATAGCCTACCACTGTGGCTTCTCCGACCCCAAATATTTCAGCCGTTGCTTCAAACAATCCATGGGCGTTTCCCCCACAGAGTACAAAAATAGATAGAGATGAAGAGTGAAAAGTGAAGAGTGAAAAGTGACTTTTCTCCATTTCTCCCCCTCTTTGACGTTTTTTTCACCCTGAATGATAAATATTCTCCCTACTTTTGCAGCGTGAAATCATTTATAAAAAACTAAATGTCATGCGTAAAAGAACAACATTCTGCAAGGCATGGGGCATCGCCCTCATCGCATCCCTACTCAGTGTAGTCACCGCCACAGCCGCCGTCAAGGTACACACCATCGGCGACTCCACTATGGCCAACTACGACGAGAACTCAACCGACAAACGTGGCTGGTGCCAGATGCTCCAGCAGTTTTTCAACGCCGACGAAGTAGTCATCAACAACCGTGGAAAGAGCGGTGCTTCGTCCAAGTCATTCTATTTGGAGGCCGCCTATTGGAAGACCGTCATTGCCAACGTCAACGAAGGCGACTACGTTGTTATTCAGTTTGCCCACAACGATGAAAAGAATGGCGGACTCGACGGTGACGAAGTCATCGCCCACGCCAAAGAAAACGGCCAAAGCACAGCCGACATCGACAAAATCAGCCTCTTCGTAGCCGGAGCAGGTGGTAGCGGTATGCGTTGCAAGATTTACTACGCCACGGATGCCGAGTTCTCCAATGCCACTCTCATTCAGGAGTTGTCCACCATGGCAGGTAACACGGTTTATGCCGTAGAGAGCATCCCCGTGGTAAACATTACCAATGGTGAGAGCATCTACCTGCGCATTTATCCTTGGTACAAGAGCGAGGCTACCGGCAAGACCATCTGTTTGAGCGATGTCTATATCCACGGCATGGCATCCGACGCCACAGCCATTGAAGAGGTGACCGCCACCAACGGCACCAGCGACGAGCTGTACGACCTGATGGGACGCCCCGTAAAAAGCCCCGTGAAAGGCCACATCTACCTCGCAAAGGGAAAGAAATTGATTGCCAAATAAAAGAAAACCGGAAACTTAACAACTTAACATTCCAAAAAACACAGATTATGAAAAAAGTAAAAAGCATCCTGCTACTGATTGCCCTGATGGTGATGGCACCGCTGGGCGCATGGGCAGCGGGGGAGAACAGCATCCCCAACAGTGACTCCAATCCCTTCGACATGCTGAAGGGAGAACTGCACGGAAGCCGTGCCAGCTTTAAGGAAGACGGACACATCGACTGGATGAACAATGGCGACTATGCCATCTATAAACTGGTAAACACCATCGATGCACAGTACTACGACATCGACTTCGGCGTGGGAACCACCCAGCCCGAGGTGAGCATCACCTTCAGCCTGGCCAACGAAGCGGGCAAGGAAGTGTGGAGCGACACACAGGCCATCGAGAACAACAACAACTGGGGCGAGTATCTCCCCTACTCGCTGCGCACAAGCGCCATGCCCAAGGGAAACTACACCATGACCATCACCTTCAACAGTGTGGGTGGAAACGGTACGACAGGTAACCTGAACAACATCAACTTCACCGGTAAAGCGGCCTTCGTACCCGAAACGGTAGATAACCAGACCGCCACCGTCACATATGCGTTCGATAAGGGTGAAGACGGACAAACTGGTACCTATAGCACTGGCAGCGAAGGATGGTTCAAAAACAACTATACCGAATACGGAGCTACTCTGGCCATCAATGGGGTATCACTGAACCAGACCAAATTCCAGCCCTCTATCTCCAACGAAGGCAGTGCCAACGAGGATAATCAGATTAACTTCTACATCATTCCGAAGGACGGACTGA
>CAZDAN010000040.1:0-12308 GCA_964503565.1 uncultured Bacteroides sp. | reverse complement strand
CAGCATGACAAATACACCTGAAACTTGGAACTTTGAACTTTGAACTTGAAACAACATGAGGCTGTGTCTAAAAAGTCAGTTATGACACATCTCCGTTTATTTTTTCTTCTTTATCTGCAAGGCAATGGCTGCAATGAAACCGAGGAGGAGGATGGCTAAAGCTGTATAGGCAATAGTCTCGGTGATGTGGAGCGATTGCGGGTCGAAGACAAACTCAATGGTATGTCGGCCTGCAGGCACATCCATGGCGCGCAGAATGTAGTCGGCACGTCCGTGTTCCACCTCCTTGCCGTCGATGTAAGAGCGCCAACCGGGATAGTAGATTTCAGAGAAAACTACCACGCCTCCGTTCTTGCTGTCTGTTTCATAGACCAGACGGTTGGCATCGTACTGCTTCAATGTGATTGTTCCTTCCGAAGGTTGGGCCTTCACCTGTTCCTTGAAACGGTTATCCACTACGGCTGTCACGGTAGGATTCACTTCGTGCAAAGCGGCAATCTCCTCATTGGCATTGGCCACATACTTCACTTCATCGACGAACCAGGCGTTACCCAATGCATAGGGATTAGGAACCGGCATGGTGCCTCCGCCTTGGGTAGGCATGATGAACCAACGGGTGTTCAGCATGTTCAACACGGGAAACTTTTCGGCCTGTACACTGTCCATCTGTCCACCGGTACGGACAATCTCTTCCATCACGTTGCGCATTTCGCTGCTGATGTGTTCCTCTATCATCTCCTGATAACGGCGGAGCTTGGCTGCATGATAGCCGCCCACGCTTTTGTGGAAATAGGAGGTGTTGTTCTCGTTGAAGGTGTTACCGGCCAAGTTCAGCACGCGGTAGTCGAGTGCTTTGTCCTTCAGAATAGTTTCGTCGGTAGGCGTTTTCTTGAACGTGTTGGTGATGGCGCGTTTGGGAGTGAATTGCCCTTTGTCATTCGGATTGAGGTAACGGAGGTTCACCTGCCACATGTCAAAGAGGCAAAGAACGAACAACAGGGCCACCATCCACTTGGCACCTAATTTGCGCCAAACGAAGGTCATAACTACAGCTGCACCAATCAGAATGATGAAGAAGCTGCGCCATGCGTCGCTGACAAAGATACTTTGGCGAACCTCCATCAGGTTGGCCATGAAGGCATTCAGATGTTCGGCCGGCAGACCGCTCTTCAGCATAGCCATTTCGCTGGTAGAGATATAGTTGGGGAAGAAGGTGCCGGGCATAAGGGCAAAAAGCAGCGTGATGCCACCCACAACGCCTATACTTATATAAAGGCTCTTCTTCAATGTGAGTTTTCCTTGGCAATAGAGTGGTTCATCCAACTGGCCGGCTTGTACGCGTTTCACCACCTCTTTCAATGCCAACATGCCAAGCAGGGGAATGGTGAACTCAGCTATGACAAGGATTGAGGCTACGGCACGGAACTTGGCGTACATGGGCACGTAATCGAGGAAGAAGTCGGTGAATCCCATAAAGTTCTTTCCCCACGAAAGCAGGATGGAGAGCACGGTGGCCGTCAGCAAAGCCCATTTCATGGGGCCACGAACGATAAGAAGGCCCAAAATGAAAAGCACCACTACAAAAGCTCCTACATACACGGGGCCTGAAGTTCCGGGTTGTTCGCCCCAATATTGGCCTATCTGGTTGAAGATGCCCCGATACATGGGATTGGCTTTCTTCATGGCATCCTCGTTGCGTCCCATGGGAACGGAAGCACCGCCTTTGGTGTTGGGGACGAGGAGTGTCCATGTCTCGCCGATGCCGTAGCTCCAAGCGGTGATGTAGTCGCGCTCCAGACCGCTGTTCGTCTGGTTGCCGCTATCGGCTTTTACCAGTTCGCTCTTGCCGCGCATGGTCTCCTTGCTATATTCGTATGTGTGATAGAGGTTTGACAAATTGGTGCACACACCCACCAATCCGGCTACCAACAGGATGGCCGACGACTTCCAATAGTGGGCAAAACGTCCCTTGCGCCAAGCATCCACGCCGTATGCCACGGCCATGAAGAACATCGGATAGAGGAAATAGTAGGTCATCTGCACGTGGTTGGAGCGTATCTGAAGCCCCACGAACAGAGCCGTCAGCAAAGCGCCCCACAGCCATTTGCCTCTGTATATCAATACCATGCCTGCAATGGTGACGGGGATGTAGGCTAAGGTGAGCACTTTCCAAATATGTCCTGCCGCAATAATGATGAAGAAGTAGGACGAGAAGGCCCACAACACGGCACCGAGGGCGGCCATCCATGCACGGAAGTCGAATGCACGAAGCAGGATGTAGAAACCCAACAGCATGATAAATACATAATAAGTATAGCCGGGGATGAAGAGGCGGTAGGCACGCTCTACCCAACTGAG
Source organism: uncultured Bacteroides sp. (assembly GCA_964503565.1). Taxonomy (GTDB): domain Bacteria; phylum Bacteroidota; class Bacteroidia; order Bacteroidales; family Bacteroidaceae; genus Phocaeicola_A. Next base: position 9,950 of record CAZDAN010000040.1, on the reverse strand, counting down.
GGTGTCGCTCGACTCGTAGCTGGGTGCCATCTGATAGGTGGGCATACCGCCAAAAAGGGCATTCGTCCAACGGGTACGCTCACCGGTGCGTTCCAGATATTCTTTTGACTCTTGACCTGCACCGATGCCGGCTGCATGGTCGTGTTGTCCCAATACCAATCCTTCCACATTGGCGGGGTAGAAATAAACAAACGAAATGAGGGCAAACAAGGCCACCACTACCACGTCGGGCAGTATTTTTTTCACAAAATTCATCATAAAACTGTTATTAAGAGCCGCAAAGATACAACTAACTCTGATAAAATCCGTACATTTGCAGACAGAAATCACATTTTGGAATAAAAAACTAACGCTTATCGTATGAAAATAGGAATCATTACCGCTATGAGCATGGAGCACGAACAGGTGGTACGGCTCTTGAGTGAAAAGAGAGAATCGGCCGGAGGCCCCTTTCACTTTACTATAGGTGAAGTGGGTGGAAATACCCTCATCCTGATGCAATGCGGCATCGGTAAAGTGAATGCTGCCGCAGGAGCAGTGGAACTCATCAGCCGCTTCCAACCCGATTGCCTTATCAGTACCGGTGTGGCCGGTGGTATTGACGGATGCCTGAAGGTGATGGATGTGGTGGCCAGCAGTCGCATCGTGTATCACGACGTATGGTGTGGCGAGGGCAACGAATATGGCCAGGTGCAGGGGCTTCCCATTTACTTTACGGGTGATCAGGCGTTGCTCGATTGTGCCCTTTCGCTTACTCCCGAGGCCGAAGGAATGAAGATTCATGGGGGGCTTATCTGTAGCGGTGACAAGTTTATTACCGACCGCGCCGAATTGGATTTCATCAAGGGACAATTCTCCGATGGGTTGGCTGTGGATATGGAATCGGGTGCCATCGCCCAAGTGTGTCATCTCTACGGAGTACCCTTCATCAGTTTCCGCATCATCAGCGATACGCCGGGAGCCGACGGACATTGGCAGCAATACACCAACTTTTGGCAAACGGTGGCTGAACGCTCCTTTGGCATCACTCACCAATTCCTGAACGCTTTACCTAAAGACTTGAAATAATGAAAAAGATACCCAGTTTCACTATTGACCACAACCGCCTTGTGCGCGGTATTTATGTGTCGCGCCAAGACAAAGTGGGAGGCGACATCGTGACGACCTTTGATATCCGTATGAAGGAGCCTAACCGTGAACCCGCTCTCGGACAAGGTGCTCTGCATACGATAGAGCATTTGGCTGCTACCTTCCTGCGTAATCATCCCACATGGGCCGACAAGATTGTCTATTGGGGACCTATGGGGTGCCTCACGGGTAATTACTTGTTGGTGAAAGGTGACTTTTGTTCGGCCGACATCCTTCCTTTAATGCAGGAAACCTTCCGCTTTATTGCCGGCTACGAAGGTGAAATCCCCGGTGCTGCGCCCAAGGACTGTGGCAATTATCTGTTGCAAGACCTCCCTATGGCCCGTTGGGAAGCTCGTAAGTATCTGACAGAAGTGTTGGAAGTTGCCACGAAAAAGAACTTGTCTTATCCCGAATAGACATTGCCATTGGGGGCTTTTTCTAAGCGCGGCAATGAAGAATGTAAAATAAATTTTGTCTGAAAGGCAGACAATGCAGAGTCTCTTTCTGCTCGTTTTTTTTCGCGAACAAAGAGGGAATGGAGATTCTATGGTGCCTTCTGTCAGTGCATTGATAATCGGTGGGCATAAGGGGTAAAAATCAATTATATCGAAAAACGGTTGGCAGATTCCCATATTATTTGTATCTTTGCGGCAAACAAGACTAACATCCCCCAAATAGCCTAAAACAAGAAAAAACTGCATGGCAAAAAAAGAAATGTCACCCGAAACAGAAGCTTTCATCGAAGAGCACGCCGAGGACAATGTGCAGACATTGGCCTTGAGAGCTGCACGTTATCCCAAAGTGAACATGTCAACAGCCATCGTGCAGATTGCCGCTCGACAGACGGCCCGCACCAAGCTGCCTACATGGTGGCAGACAACGGGAGTGCGCTATCCGAGCCATCTGTCCATGGAGCAATGTTCGTCGGAGATAACTGCACGATATAAAACTACATTGATTCCTGAAGAACTGAAAGGCGGGTCGTTTACCGACTTGTCAGGAGGATTCGGAGTTGATTTCACCTGTATGGCACAACACTTCAATGAAGTCACCTATGTAGAGCGCCAAGAGCCTCTTTGTGCATTGGCCGAACATAATCTGCCTTTGTTGGGGGTGCCTCATGCACAGGTGGTGAATGCCGATTCTGCAAAGTATCTGGAAAATATGTCTCGTCAATCTGTCATCTTCATTGATCCTGCCCGTCGCGACTTGAAAGGACGCAAAACGGTAGCCGTCAGCGATTGTGAACCGGATGTCGGACGTCTGCACGGCTTGTTGATGGAGAAGGCTGAAAGGGTTATCGTCAAATTGTCGCCTATGTTGGACATCAGTTTGGCGCTTGAGCAATTGCCTACGGTTCGCGAAGTTCACGTGGTGGCCATGGGAGGCGAATGTAAGGAACTGTTGTTGGTGATGGAAGCAAATGCCAGTTCGGAGAACGCCCGCATCATTTGTACCCATCTGCCTGCTAATGTGCCCGCTGTATGGCCGGCCTCTTTCAGTTTCACAAGAAAAGAAGAGGAGGAGTCGCCTTGTCGAATCGCTTCAGAGATAAAAACTTACCTTTACGAACCGAACAGTGTCCTGTTGAAAGCCGGAGCTTTCCGCATCGTGGCCGCTCAATATGATGTGGAGAAACTGCATCCCAATAGTCATCTTTACACCAGCGACCGATGGATTCCTGATTTTCCCGGCCGTCGTTTTGAAGTGATTGGGTACGGCGGATTCGGAAAACGCGAGATGAAAAATCTTCTTTTGTCCGTCAAGAAAGCCAATCTGACGGTACGCAATTTCCCCAATAGTGTGGCCGACCTGCGCAAACGGTTGAAATTGGCCGAGGGCGGAGACGATTATCTGTTTGCCACCACGCTGGCCGAAGGGAATAAGGTGTGGATTCTTTGCCGGAAACCTATGGAGGAAAAGATCGGACACGACAATCAGTAAATGAAGATAAAGACAACATTTTTTTGAGACTTATGATTGATGCATTATTACTTGTAGGCGGTTTGCTCCTCATTCTTTGGGGAGCAAATGCTTTGACGGATGGCGCTGCCTCGGTGGCCAAGCGCTTCCATATTTCAAATTTGGTTATCGGACTTACCATCGTGGCTTTCGGCACTTCGATGCCGGAGTTTGTGGTCAGTTTCTTTTCGGCCTTGAACGGAAGTGCCGAACTCTCCATCGGTAACGTAGTAGGAAGTAACATTTTCAACGCCCTGATGATTGTGGGTGTGACTGCTATGGTGGCTCCTATCCCTGTGGGAAAGGGCACGCTGGCGAAGGAAATCCCCTTGTGCGTGCTTTCCTCCATCGTATTGTTCCTTTGTGCCAACGATGTGTTGCTGGATGGTGGCGCAGCTAATATCATCAGCCGTGTGGATGGCTTGTTGCTGCTTTGCTTTTTTGCCATCTTCGTGGGGTACACCTTTGCTATCGCCAAAAATGGAGAAGGTGAAGGTAGCGAGGTGATTCGTGATATCCCCATGTGGAAATCCGTTCTTTTTATCCTGCTTGGCCTCGGTGCCCTTATTGGTGGCGGACAGTTGTTCGTGAATGGTGCTTCGGGTATTGCACGTTCGTTGGGTGTCAGTGAATCCATCATCGGTCTTACGCTGGTGGCCGGAGGTACTTCACTCCCCGAATTGGCCACATCTGTTTCGGCTGCATTGAAGAAGAATCCGGGTATTGCCATCGGTAACGTCATCGGTAGCAACATCTTCAACGCCTTTGCCGTATTGGGAGCCAGTGCTACCATCAGCGATTTGCCTACGGGAGGTATCACCAACTTCGATTTCGTTACCCTGATAGCGGCCAGTGTCCTCCTTTGGATTGCCGGTTTCTTCATGGGTAAACGCATTATCACCCGACCTGAAGGTCTCTTCTTGGTGGCGTGCTATGTAGCTTACACCACTTACTTGATTATGCATCAGTAAAGAGGGTGGAAAGGGACGAAAACCTTGTTTTTATGGATGAGCCGACCTCAGCCTTGGGATAAGGTAACCTCAGCCTTGGGATGAACCTGCCTCAGGTTACGCGTAAGGTTTCTTAAAAAGAATTTATAGAATAATGTAATGATAACGATAAAGAAAGTCACGACAAAGAAGGATTTGAAGACCTTCATCCGCTTCAACTACGAATTGTATAAGGGAAACCCTTACTCTGTGCCCGATTTGTACGACGATATGCTGGCTACTTTCGACCGACGGAAGAATCCGGCTTTCGAGTTTTGCGAAGCTGACTATTTCCTTGCCTATAGCGACAAGGGGGAGGTGGTAGGACGCGTGGCCGCCATCATCAACCACCGTTCGAACGAGACATGGGAAACGAAGAACGTACGCTTCGGGTGGATTGACTTCGTGGACGACGAGGCCGTGAGCCGCGCCTTGCTCGACACCGTGGCCGCTTGGGGAAAAGAGCGCGGGATGACCGACATGCAAGGCCCCCTCGGCTTCACCGACATGGATGCCGAAGGTATGCTCATCGAGGGCTTTGACCAGTTGAGCACCATGGCCACCATCTACAATTACCCCTACTACCAGAAGCACATCGAACAGTATGGTATGGAGAAGGATGCCGATTGGGTGGAGTTCAAAATCAACATCCCCGACGGAATCCCCGACAAAATGAAGCGCATCTCTGACCTTATCAGCCGTAAATACGGACTCCACATCAAGAAACTGAAGAGCATGAAAGAGGTGAAGGACGGCGGATACGGACAAAAGATTTTTGACCTCATCAACGAGGCATACGCCCCGCTCTACGGTTATTCGCACATGAACCAGCGGCAGATTGACCAGTACGTGGCCGCTTATCTGCCTGTCCTTGACTTGCGTATGGTAACGCTCGTAGAGGATGAAGAGAACAACCTGGTGGCCGTGGGCGTTTCTATGCCTTCCATGTCGAAGGCTCTCCAGAAGGCAAAAGGAAAGATGCTTCCTTTCGGATGGTGGCATTTGCTGAAGGCTTTGAAGTGGGGACGGCCGCAAACGCTCGACTTGATGCTGGTGGGCGTGAAGCCCGAGTATCAGAGTAAAGGCGTGAACTCGCTATTGTTTACCGACCTCATTCCCGTTTACCAATCGTTGGGATTCAAAGATGCAGAGAGTAACCCCGAGTTGGAGACCAACAACAAGGTGCAAGCGCAATGGGAATACTTCGAAACCACCCAACACAAACGGAGAAGAGCGTATAAGAAGAAGATATAATAAGATATGGAAGAACTCAACCTTAACCTGAACCCTGAAGCTCCCGCTGTGGAGTATAACGAAGATAATATCCGCCATCTGAGCGATATGGATCATGTTCGCACCCGTCCGGGTATGTATATCGGAAAGTTAGGCGACGGAAGCCATAGCGACGATGGTATCTATGTCCTGCTGAAGGAGGTCATCGACAACAGCATCGACGAATTCAAGATGAATGCCGGCAAGCGCATCGAGATTGACATCGACGAACATCTGCGCGTCAGCGTGCGCGACTATGGCCGAGGCATCCCGCAGGGAAAGATGATTGAAGCCGTCAGTGTGTTGAACACCGGTGGAAAGTATGATAGCAAGGCGTTCAAGAAGAGTGTCGGCTTGAACGGTGTGGGTGTGAAGGCGGTGAATGCCCTCAGCAGCCACTTCGAGGTGCGTAGCTACCGCGACGGAAAGGTGCGTTCGGCCATCTTCGAAAAAGGGGTATTGCAAAGCGATACCACTCAAGACTCCACCGACGAGAACGGAACCTACATCTTCTTTGAACCGGACAACACACTGTTCAAGAACTACAGCTACCGGCAAGAAACGGTGGACACCATGCTGCGCAACTACACCTACCTGAACACCGGTCTTGCCATCGTCTACAACGGACGCCGCCTCATCTCGCGCAACGGATTGATGGACCTGTTGAAAGACCGCATGACGGCTCAGGAACTTTACCCCATCGTACACCTGCATGGCGAGGACATCGAAATAGCCTTCACCCACACCAACCAGAATGGTGAAGAGTATTACTCCTTCGTCAATGGCCAGTACACCCCACTGGGAGGTACTCATCAAAGTGCTTTCAAGGAGCACATTGCCCGCACTGTCAAGGAGTTCTACAACAAGAATCACGAGTATGGCGACATCCGAAACGGCATCGTGGCTGCCATCGCATTGAACGTGGAAGAGCCCGTGTTTGAAAGCCAGACAAAGGTGAAGCTCGGCTCGCCCACCATGTCGCCCGACGGAGTGAGCGTGAACAAGTACGTGGGCGACTTTGTAAAGCAGGAGGTGGACAACTACCTGCACAAGAATGCCGAGGTGGCCGACGTGATGCTGCAGAAGATTACCGAGTCGGAGAAGGAACGCAAGGCCATTGCCGGAGTCACCAAACTGGCTCGCGAACGTGCCAAGAAGGCCAATCTGCACAACCGCAAGTTGCGCGATTGCCGTGTCCACCTGAGCGACAACAAGGGAGACGCACGTCAGGAGAGCAGCATCTTCATCACCGAGGGCGACTCGGCCAGCGGCTCCATCACCAAAAGCCGCGACGTGAACACACAAGCCGTCTTCAGCCTCCGCGGTAAACCTTTGAACACTTACGGACTGACCAAGAAGGTGGTGTACGAAAACGAAGAGTTCAACCTCCTGCAAGCCGCACTCAATATTGAAGAGGGTATCGACGGACTTCGCTACAACAAAGTCATCATCGCCACCGATGCCGATGTGGACGGTATGCACATCCGCCTCCTGATGATAACCTTCTTCCTGCAATTCTTCCCCGACCTCATCAAGAAAGGACACGTCTATATCCTGCAAACCCCGCTCTTCCGCGTGCGCAACAAACGGAGCAAGATAAAGGACAAAGCCGTGGTAGAAGCCGCCGTTAGCGAAAAGGGAAGCAAGAGTGACTTCATTACCCGTTATTGCTATAGCGAAGAGGAGCGCCTGACGGCTATCAGCCAGTTGGGACCTGACCCCGAAATTACCCGATTCAAAGGTCTGGGTGAAATCTCGCCCGACGAGTTCAAGAACTTCATCGGCCCCGACATCCGCCTCGAACAAGTGTCGCTCCGCAAGAACGACCTGGTAAAGGAACTGCTTGCCTTCTACATGGGTAAAAACACGATGGAGCGCCAGAACTTCATCATCGACAACCTCGTTGTAGAGGAAGATAAGGCGGAGGAGTGACTATGAAACGAGCAATATTTCCCGGCACCTTCGACCCCTTCACCACCGGACACGCCAGCATCGTGCGTCGTGCACTCACCTTCATGGATGAGATAATCATCGGCATCGGTGTGAACGAAAAGAAGCGTACGGTGTTACCTACCGAGAAGCGTCTGCAGATGGTGCGCGACTACTACGCCAACGAACCGCGCATCCGCGTAGAGGCTTACAGCGACCTCACCATCGACTTCGCCCGCCGCATGGAGGCACAGTTCATCATCCGAGGCATCCGTTCGGTAAAGGACTTCGAGTACGAAGAGAGCATTGCCGACATCAACCGCCAGTTGGCAGGATTGGAAACCATCCTTCTCTTCACCGAACCGGAGTTGACCAACATCAGCTCCAGTGTCGTGCGCGAACTGATGAGCTATGGCAAGGACGTGACCCCCTTCCTCCCCGAAGGAATGAAGATGACGACGGACGACGGCGGACAGCCCAAGGACTGAACAACGCATCTGTATTATATATAATAAGGTATAAATGACATGAAACATCTCAGTACACTGATAATCCCCCTTCTGCTTTGTGCCATCCATTTGCAGGCACAGAACGATTCCCAAGCGAATGCCCAGTCCCCCATGCGCAAACTACAGCTGGCTGAGTTTGCCATCGCCAACCTCTATGTCGACAAGGTGGACGAAGACAAACTGGTGGAAGACGCCATCAAAGGCATGTTGGAAAAGCTCGACCCCCATTCGGCCTACTCCAATGCCGAGGAGGTGAAGAAGATGAACGAACCTCTGCAAGGTAACTTCGAAGGTATCGGTGTACAGTTCAACATGGTGGAAGACACGCTCTTCATCATCCAACCCGTCTCGGGAGGCCCTTCAGAGAAAGTGGGCATCTTGGCCGGCGACCGCATCGTGACGGTGAACGACACCACCATTGCCGGTGTGAAGATGAGCCGCGAGGAAATCATGCGCCGCTTGCGAGGCCCTAAGGATACACACGTCAAGTTGGGCATCAGCCGCCACGGATTCAATGAACTGCTCACCTTCGATGTCACTCGCGACAAGATTCCCCTCCACACCATCGATGCCGCCTACCTCATCCGCAAGGGCATCGGATACGTGCGCATCAGCAGCTTTGGTGCTACCACCGGACAGGAGTTTGCCGATGCCGTTGCCAAGTTGAAAAAGCAAGGTATGAAGGACCTTATTCTGGATTTGCAAGGCAACGGTGGAGGTTACCTGAATGCGGCCGTTCAGATTGCCAATCAGTTTCTTCAGGCCGATGAACTGATTGTTTATACTGAAGGATTGCGTTCGCCGCGTCGCGAGTTCAAGGCCGAGGGTACTGGCTCTTTGCGAAACGAGAGGGTGGTGGTGCTGATTGATGAATTTTCCGCCTCGGCTTCCGAGATTGTGTCGGGCGCCATCCAGGATTGGGACCGCGGTCTGGTTGTTGGCCGACGCAGTTTTGGCAAGGGATTGGTACAGCGCCCGCTCGACCTTCCCGACGGCTCCATGATACGCCTCACCACTGCCCGCTACTACACCCCCGCCGGTCGTTGCATACAGAAACCCTACGACGACAGGAAGAAGTACAAGGAAGACCTGAACGAGCGATTCAACAAAGGCGAGTTTATCCATGCCGATAGCATCCATTTCCCCGATTCGCTGAAGTACACCACCCGCAAAGAAGGCCGCATCGTCTACGGCGGTGGAGGCATCATGCCCGACTATTTCATACCTCTCGATACTACGCGCTACAACAAGTATCATCGCGACCTCGCAGCAAAAGGTAGCATCATCAACACCAGCCTGCGCTACATCGACTCTCATCGTGCCGGCTTGAAAGCCGCTTATAGGGACTTCGAAACTTTCGACAAACGTTTTGAAGTCGGTCCCGATTTGTTGCAACAACTTGTTGAACAGGGTGAAAAAGCTGGAGTGAAGTACGACGAAGCCCTCTATGCTGAGGCTGTTCCCATGCTGAAGATACAAATGAAAGCCCTCATTGCCCGCGACCTGTGGGAGCAGAACGAATACTACTGCGTGATGAACGAATCCAACGAAAGCGTACTGAAAGCCGTTGAATTGCTACAAAAAGGGAAAAAATAGAAACTCTTTTATATAATATCTTGAAGGTTCCTTGTCATCTGGCTAAAGTCTTATTTCGCCCAGAATGACAAGGAACCATTTTTATTGAGTCCAAAAACCAAAATATCCGTATCTAAAATCCCAAACATCCGTATTACTTCTTTATTTCACGTCGTGAAATGAATGTTCCACGACGTGGAATGTTCGTTTCGCGATGTGGAACGAATATTTCACGACGTGAAATATAGAACTTACCCGTATCTTTTCACTTTTTGAACGCATTGAAAAGGATTTTTATACTGTAAGATTATAAATTCTCAATAGACAAAACAATGTTTTAATGTTATTTAACAATTTGGGGGGGTAATTTTAAGGATCCTCACTATATTTGCAACCTGATTGATGGATAAAAACAAAACAATGATAGATATATGAGAGAGAAAAACAAGAAGGAAGAGAACAACCTGTACGAACCTCCCCGAGTGGAGTTTGTCGAAGTACAAGTAGAGCAGGGATTCTCTGTCAGTATGGGCGGTGTCACCGTCGGCGGATGGGGCGATGGCGGCACCATTGATGGTGGCGA
>CAZDAN010000039.1:0-12883 GCA_964503565.1 uncultured Bacteroides sp. | reverse complement strand
AGCCCCTTTTGCCAGTCATTGTGTGGAAGCCAATCTGATGCTCTGTTGCCTGTTGGTTTCCATCAGTCAGTTGTTTGGCAGTTTCCAGCAAAGGCAGGCTTCGGTCTCCCTTTTCACTCTCTTCCTGTTTGTGGGATTGGGCAGCATGGTCTGTTTGCCGGTGTGGGTACTTGTGCCGTGGCTTTTTATCGCTTCGTGGTTTTTCCAATCTCTCTCCATGCGCTCCTTCTTTGCCGGACTGATGGGATTTCTGTGGCCCTATTGGGTACTGTTTGTCTATACCTTTTGTACCGACCGGTTGGAAATCTTTGCCAATCTGTTCCACTCCCTTGTGCCCTTTCTTCTGTCGGGGTACGATATGGTTTCTCCCATGGCGTGGACGCTTTGGGGTGGTGCGTGGGTGTTGTTCTTCGGCAGCTTGGGCTATGTGCTCTACCACTACGGACGCTACAAGATTCGTACCCGCCTGTTTCTTGCCTTTTTGCTTTGGTGGACGCTGGCTGTAGGTCTGTTGTGGATTTTGGTTCCTTCGGCAGGCAATCTGTTGCTTCCTTTGTTTTTTGCCTGCGTGGGTGTGTTGGCCGGCCATCTGTTTTCGTTTGCCCACACCCGTGCCAGCAACATTTGCTTCCTGTTCCTGTTGGTGTGGTTGGTCATGTTGTCAGTGTATAGTTGCGTATGGATGCGTTGGTAGATATTCTCCTTCAGTACGGCTATGTGGGCATGTTCATAGCCGCTTTCCTGTCCGGCTCCGTCGTTCCGTTCAGTTCCGAACTGGTCATGTTCGGTCTCATCCGGGTGGGGTTGGAGCCGTTGGCCACGGTGCTGGTGGGCACGTTGGGCAACACGTTGGGCAGCATGACCTGCTACTGGGTGGGCCTGTTGGGCAACATGCGGTGGGTCGAGCGTCTGTTCCACGTCAAGCCCGAACAGTTGGCCCGTGCCGAACGCTATGTGCGTGGACGCGGTGCCTGGATGGCTTTCCTCTGCTTCCTGCCCGCTTTGGGCGAAGCCTTTGCCATCGTGTTGGGCATGATGCGTGCCAACGGCTGGTTGGTGTTCCTTTACATGACCCTCGGCAAGCTGGCCCGCTACGCCCTGTTGGTCTATACGTCGGAACTGATTTTCTAGAAATGTTTTATTAAATCCACAACAATAGGCAAGTGATCGCTGAATCCGCCCAAGTATCGTGGCCCCATGTAGGTGCGATGGGGGACGCGGATGCCGTACTTCTCATCTGTGGTGAGCAGGAAGGGTAGGGCGGCGATGCGTGTCAGTTGGGGGGAGGTGCTGAGCCTCCCTTCTGCATTCAGCAGGGAGGGGGAGACAAGGATGTGGTCGATGACCTCCCACCGTCCCTGATAGGCATAGGTGCCGGGGCGCTTGTCGGCCGTCAGGGAGATGAGCCCATGGATGAGGGCGGTTGAAGCCAAGGATGAAGGTACAACATCCAGTACCTGAGCTACGCGGGTGCCGATGAGGCCGTCGTTGAAATCGCCCATCACCACCACTTTGGCCTGTGGGGTGTGCAGATACACCGAGTCGATGGCCTGACGCAACGTCTGTGCGGCCAGCAGGCGGAAGGGACGGCTCTGCCGTTCGCCTCCGCGACGCGAAGGGAAGTGGCAAAGGAAGAGGTCGAGGGTGTCAGTGGGCGAAACCAACCCTTGGACATGCAGGATGTCGCGCGTAGGCCGATCGCCTCCGTGGATGGAGATGCTTCGTTGGGAGTGCGGGCGGAAGCGTCCAGGCAGATAGAGCAGCGCCACGTCTATCCCCCGTTCGTCGGGCGAATGAGTGACGATGTGGCGGTATCCTGCCGTGCGGAGGGGAGAACGGCGGGTGAGGTCGGTCAGGACAGAGTCGCCCTCCACCTCGCAAAGGCCGATGATGTCCGGCAAGCGGTGGTTGCCCACGGCGGCAATCACTCGTGCCAAGTTCCTCTGTTTCTGCCAGTAGCGGTAGGGTGTCCATCGGTGTGTCCCTTCAGGCAGAAACTCCTCGTCGTTCTTTGCAGAGTCGTCCTGACAATCGAACAGATTCTCCACATTGTACCACATCACGCGCAACGTGTCGGCCACCTGAGCCGGAATCGGCAGGGGGAGAAGGAGCAGAAAGAGGAGAAGCAGTGCCTTCATCAGTCTTGGAAATAGATGCGTTTCACCCGGTTGCTCACGCTGGTGAGTATTTCGTAGGGGATGGTCTCCAAGGTGTCGCTCAGTACCGTCACGGGCAGGTCGGTGCCGAAGATGACGGCCGTATCGCCCTCGTGACAATCAATGTCCGTGACATCAATCATGCAGACATCCATGCAGATGTTTCCCACGTAGGGAGCCTTCTGCCCGTTCACCAGACAATAGGCGCGGCGGTTGCCCAACCGGCGGTTGAGTCCGTCGGCATACCCGATGGGCAGGGCTGCAATGCGCGAAGGACGGCTGAGTAGCCCGCGGCGGCTATAGCCCACCGTATTGTCGGCCGGCACGTCGTGGATTTGCAGGATGGTGGTCTTCAGTGTGCTGACGTTGTGCATGATGTGGTTGTCGATGGGACTTACCCCGTAGAGGCCGAGGCCGAGGCGCACCATCTCCATCTGTGCACCGGGGAAACGTTCGATGCCTGCCGAGTTGCAGATGTGGCGCAATATTTTGTGGGGGAAAGCCGCCTGCAACGTGGCGGCCGCCTGTTTGAAGAGGTCGAGCTGTTGTTGGCTGAAGGTGTCAAAACCTTCACTGTCGCTTCCTACAAAATGCGAGAACACCGAGCGGGGCACTACGGACGATTGCTCACCCAGCCGTTCGACCAGCAGGGGAATCTCCTCGGGAAGAAAGCCGAGTCGGTGCATACCCGTGTCCACCTTCACGTGGATGGGGAAGTTGGTCGCGCCCTCCTTTTCGGCCGCCTTCACCAGTTCGGTCAGCAGGTTGAAGCTATATACTTCCGGCTCAAGGGCATAGTCAAACATTGTCTTGAAGGCCGTCAGTTCGGGATTCATGATGATGATGGGGCAGGTGATGCCCGCCTTGCGAAGCTCCACACCCTCGTCTGCTACGGCCACGGCCAGGTAATCCACCTGATGGTCTTGCAGCGTCTTGGCAATCTCGTAGGAGCCGGCACCGTAGGCCGATGCCTTTACCATGCACACCATCTTGGTGTCGGGGCGAAGCAGGCTGCGATAGTGGTTGTAGTTGGCTACCAGTGCGTTGAGGTCAATCTCGAGGATGGTCTCGTGCACCTTCAGCTCCAGTTGCTCCGTTACGGTATCGAAGTGGAAGCGGCGTGCGCCTTTCACCAGTATCACTTCGTCGCGCAACGAGGCGAACACCTCCGAAGCCAGAAGTGACTCGGTGGAGGGGAAGAAGTGTTTCTCCATATTGAAGAATTCGGTGGAGGCGGAAATCTCTTCGCCCACACCGATAATCTTGTCGATGCCCCGGCTCTCCACCAGTTGCGCCACGCGGCGGTAGAGGAACTTGGCCGTCTGTCCCGTCTGCAGGATGTCCGAGAGGATGAGTGTGCGTCGGCGTCCCTTGCGGTCAGTGCGTCGGGTCATGAAGTCGAGTGCGATGTCCAGCGAAGCCAGGTCGCTGTTGTAGGTGTCGTTGATGACGGTGCATCCGTGTTTGCCCTCCTTCACCTCCAGGCGCATGGCCACCGGCTCGAGCAGGGACATACGGCGGGCAATTTCGTCGGGCGACATCATCAGGTAGAGGCAGGCGGCCAAGCAGTTCAGCGAGTTCTCGATGGAGGCTTCGTCGATATAGGGGATGCGGTACTCGCCATCGAAACCGATGTAGCGGTAGCGCACGTGGGTGCCCGTCTCGTCCTTGCTGATGGAGCGGATGTAGAGCGGTTTCTCGTCATCCTCCACTGACCAAGCAATCTCCTTGGCCGTCAGCATTGATTTGGTCACACATTCGCTTATCAGCTGGTTGTCGCCGTTGTAGATGATGACGTCACAATCCTTGAACAGGGCCAGTTTCTCCATGCACTTTTCCTGTAGGGAGTAGAAGTTCTCCTGATGTGCGCCGCCAATGTTGGTGAGTATGCCGATGGTGGGACGTATGATGCTCTGCAGGGCATTCATCTCGCCCATTTCCGAGATACCCGCCTCGAAGATACCCAACTCCGTCTGTTCATTCAGCATCCATACTGACAGGGGGACTCCTATCTGCGAGTTGTAGCTTCGTGGCGAGCGGGTGATGCGTCGTGTGTCGCCCAGCAGCTGGTAGAGCCACTCCTTCACCACGGTCTTTCCGTTGCTGCCCGTGATGCCGATGACGGGGATGTTGAACCGTGTGCGGTGCATCTCGGCCAACCGTTGCAGTGCCTTCTGGGGATTTTCGAACAGCAGGAAGGTGGCCTCCTCCATCCCCTCGGCCTCTTCGGGCAGTTGGCTCACCACAAAGGCGCGTACGCCACGGGCATACAGCTCGTGGATGTAGCGGTGTCCGTTGCCCCGTTTGCTCTTGAGGGCGAAGAAAAGGGTGTCTTCGGGGAAACAGAGTGAACGGCTGTCTGTCAGCACTCGGTTAATCATCAGGTTTTCATTGCCTTGCACTTGTGCGTGCACCTGGTTGGCTATTTCTTTAATCGTGTACGGCATAGCAATAATTCGTTTTCGGCATCAAAGGTCGGATATTTTTCTTTAAGTCGATGGATTCTTAACTCTATTTGACTTAAAAATTGCTTATATTGTTCTCCTTCGGGGTGAAAGGGGCGGTGGGCAAGAGCTTGGCGAATTTCTTCCCACGCCTGCAAAAACTTTTTTGTCCGTAGAGGAAAAAAAACGTCGGTGAAACGCTTCCAGATATGCTCTACGGCCAAGGGGGTGGGGTGCATCATGTCGTCGGCATAGAAGCGGTAATCGCGTAGCTCGTCCATCATGATTTCGTAGGCGGGGAAATAGCTGCACCGCTCGGGCATCAGCTGGCACAGGCGGTCGATGGCCAGTAGCAGGGTGGCTTTGCTCAGCTGGTTGGCGTGGAGTCCGTCGCGCAAGTGGCGGATGGGGCTGACGGTGAAGAGGATGTGCACATCGGGATTCACTTCTGCCAGTTCGCCGATGAGGGCCGTGTACTCCTCCACAATCTCGTCGGGTGTGAGCCGTTCGCGGATGAAAGTACGTTCGGGCAACTTGTGGCAATTGCCCACCATCATGCCCCTCTCGCGATGGCGATAGACGTAAGCCGTGCCAAAGGTTATCAGCACCCGATGTGCGGTGGGCAGGAAGGCATGGGCACCGGCCAGCCGTCCGTTGATGTGGGAGAGGCACTCTTCGCGCGAAGGGGCACTGAACGCACTGTGGTGCATCCAGCTGTGCCACAATCCGCCGTACTCAAACAACTCGGGTGCATCCTCCTGATAGAGTTGTCCGTCCATCACTTGTCTGAGGGCTTTGGCAATGCTCAGGGGATTATAGAGCACACCGAAGGGATTCGTGTCGCATACGAACTTGTTTTCCGTCAATCGTCGGCCGATGTTTTCGGCAAAGCACGACCCCATGAGCAGAATGGAGTGTTCGTGGCCCACTTCTACCCTGCTTCGGGGTATTTCTACGGGGGTAATAAAGCCTTTATACATGGTTATGAGTGAAAAAATCAGTGCAAATGTAAGCATATTAAGGTTATTTTGCTACATTTGCACGATTATTTGTAACAAGAATGAGCAATAATACTGCATATAACCTGTTGAAAGACATTCAAACGCCGGACGATTTAAGGCGTTTGAAGCCCGAACAACTGCCCGAAGTGTGCAACGAACTCCGTCAGGACATCATTGACGAGGTGTCGCAAAATCCCGGTCACTTCGGTTCCAGTTTAGGTGTGGTGGAGCTTACCGTAGCTCTGCACTATGTCTTCAACACTCCCTACGACCGCATTGTGTGGGATGTGGGACACCAAGCATACGGACACAAAATCCTGACCGGACGGCGCGATGCCTTCTGCACCAATCGCAAGTTGGGCGGCATCCGTCCTTTCCCCTCACCCGAAGAGAGTGAGTACGATGCGTTCATCTGTGGCCATGCAAGTAACTCCATCTCGGCCGCATTGGGTATGGCCGTGGCTGCCACCCAAAAGGGAGAGAAAGACCGTCGTGTGGTGGCCGTCATCGGCGACGGCTCGATGAGTGGCGGCCTTGCTTTCGAGGGGCTGAACAACGCCTCCACCACGCCCAACAACCTGCTGATTATCCTCAACGACAACAACATGGCCATCGACCGTAGCGTGGGAGGATTGAAGGAATACCTGGTAGAACTGAATACGTCCAAATGGTATAATCTGTGGCGCTACCGTATCTCGCAGAAGTTCATGGAGTGGGGATGGCTGAACGACAAGATGAAGAAACGCATCCTCCGCTTCAACAACAGCCTGAAATCGCTCTTCAACAATCAGCAGAATGTTTTCGAGGGTATGGACATCCGCTACTTCGGCCCTGTAGATGGACATAATGTGAAGAACCTCGTGCAGGTGTTGCGTACCATCAAGGATATGGAAGGCCCCAAGCTGCTCCATATCCACACCACCAAAGGCAAGGGCTTTGCACCTGCCGAACAGGCGGCTACCGTGTGGCATGCGCCCGGTATCTTCGACAAGGAGACGGGTGAACGCATCGTGACCGACACCGAGGGAATGCCCCCCCTTTTTCAAGATGTTTTCGGACGCACCTTGCTTGAATTGGCCGGAGAGAATCCCCGCATTGTAGGCGTGACACCTGCCATGCCCAGCGGATGCTCGATGAACATACTGATGAAGGCCATGCCCGACCGCGCTTTCGACGTGGGCATTGCCGAGGGACACGCCGTCACCTTCTCGGCCGGCCTGGCCAAGGATGGGATGCTGCCCTTCTGCAACATCTACTCATCCTTTATGCAACGCGCCTATGACAATATTATCCACGACGTTGCCATCCTGAAACTCCCCGTAGTGCTCTGTCTCGACCGCGCCGGCCTGGTGGGCGAGGACGGCCCTACACACCACGGAGCCTTTGACTTGGCTTATCTGCGCCCCATCCCCAACCTCATCATCGCTTCACCCATGGACGAGCACGAGCTGCGCCGGATGATGTACACCGCCCAGTTGCCCGACAAGGGACCCTTTGCCATCCGCTATCCCCGTGGACGCGGTGTGAAGGTCGATTGGCAATGTCCGCTCGAAGAACTTCCCGTGGGCAAAGGCCGTCGCTTGAAGGAGGGCAAAGACATGGCCGTGCTTTCTATAGGCCCTATAGGAAATGTGGCCACAAAAGCCATTGCCCGTTTTGAACAAGAGACGGGGCAAAGTGTTGCACACTATGACATGCGCTTCCTCAAACCTTTGGATGCCGACCTTCTGCACGAGGTGGGCGAAAGGTTCGCCCGCATCGTCACTGTGGAAGACGGCGTGCTGAGTGGAGGCATGGGAGCGGCCGTACTCGAATACATGGCCGACCATGGGTTCACTCCCCGCCTCACTCGCTTGGGCATCCCCGACCACTTCGTAGAGCACGGCTCGGTAAAGGAACTCTATCGCCTTTGTGGCATGGACGAGGAGGGTATCATTAAAGCGTTGAAAGGAAGTCCTGAACTATAGTCTCTATGTAAGTCCTATTGGTAACTATAATAACTATAGTGGCTATAGGAACTATAGTCACTATCATAAATAGATACAAATATGAAAATAATCATTGCCGGAGCCGGAGAGGTGGGTACCCATCTGGCCAAACTGCTTTCGCGGGAAAGGCAGGACATCATCCTGATGGACGAAAGTGAGGAGCGGCTGAGCAAGCTCGACAACGACTTTGACCTGATGACCGTGGTGGCTTCGCCGTCATCCATTGCCAGTTTGAAGGATGCGGGAGTGGCCAATGCCGACCTCTTCATCGCCGTCACTCCCGACGAAAGCCGCAACATGACGGCTTGCATGATTGCCCACAACCTGGGCGCACGCAAGACGGTGGCACGCATCGACAACTACGAGTACCTGCTGCCCAAGCATCAGGAGTTCTGGAAAAAGATGGGAGTGGATTCGCTCATCTTCCCCGAGATGTTGGCCGCCAAGGAGATTGTGGATGCCGTGAAGATGAGCTGGATACGCCAGTGGTGGGAGGTGCGCGGCGGCGCTCTGGTGCTGTTGGGCGTGAAGTTGCGCAAAGGTGCCGAAATATTGGACATTCCCTTCTACGAATTGGGTTCGGCCAGCCTTCCCTACCACGTGGTTGCCATCAAGCGGGGCAACGAAACCATCATTCCCCGTGGTAACGACTCGATTCACGAGAACGACATCGTCTATTTCATGACCATGAAGAAGGACATCCCTTATATCCGCAAGATTGCCGGCAAGGAGCAATACCCCGACGTGCGCAACGTGATGGTGATGGGAGGCGGACGCATTGCCGTGCGTGCGGCCAACATCATCCCCGACCACATAAGGATGACCATCATCGAGAGTGACCGCCACCGGTGCAACCGTCTGACGGAACTGGTCGATAACCGCGTGATGGTGATTCATGGCGACGGGCGCGACCTGAGTCTGCTGAAGGAGGAGGGATTGGAGAACACCGATGCCTTTGTGGCCCTGACGGGAAACTCAGAGACAAACGTGCTGGCCTGCCTCATGGCGAAACGCATGGGCGTGAGCAAAACGGTGGCCAACATCGAAAACTTCGACTACATTGACATGGCCGAGGGGCTTGACATCGGTACTATCATCAACAAGAAGCAGATTGCCGCCAGCCACATCTACCAGATGATGCTGGATGCCGACGTCAGCAATGTGAAATGCCTCACCCTGGCCAACGCCGACGTGGCCGAGTTCACCGTGCAGGAGGATGCACCCGTCACCCGCAAGCCGGTGAAGGACTTGGGACTGCCCAAGGGGGTGTCGTTGGGCGGACTCATCCGCAACGACGAGGGACAGCTCGTCACAGGTAACACCCTCATCCGTCCGGGCGACCACGTCGTAGTCTTCTGTTCGGGCGTAATGATTAAGAAGATTGAGAAATACTTTTAGAGTGCTGACTCGTAGCTTGATAGCTTATCACCCGTCACTGAGAATATGATAAACTGGAAAATCATTGCCCGCATCCTCGGCTTCCTGCTCTACATCGAGTCGTTGCTGTTGGACCTCTGTTCGGCCTTCGGATTCTATTACGGCGAGGACGACCGCTGGCCCTTCGTCATTGCGGCCGGCGTAGCTCTGGCCGTCGGCTTGGTGCTGAACTACATCGGCCGTGGTGCCGAGAAGCGCTTCAGCCGTCGCGACGGATACATCATCGTCTCCTTCTCGTGGGTTGTGTTTTCCCTTGTGGGCATGTTGCCTTATGTGTTGAGTGGCTACATCCCCTCCATCTCCGATGCTTTCTTTGAAACCATGTCGGGGTTCACCACCACCGGTGCATCCATCCTCCCCAACATCGAGACCCTTCCTCACGGCCTCCTCTTCTGGCGGAGCATGACGCAATGGATAGGCGGCTTGGGCATCATCTTCTTCACCATTGCCGTGTTGCCTGTCTTCGGCGTGGGCGGTGTGCAGCTGTTTGCCGCCGAGGCCACAGGTCCCCGTCACGACAAGGTGCATCCGCGCATTGAGGTGACGGCCAAGTGGATATGGAGCATCTATCTGGGGCTTACCGTCGTGTGTGCCATGTTTTTTGCGGCTGGAGGCATGGGGCCGTTTGACAGCATCTGCCATTCGATGGCCACCACCGCCACGGGCGGCTTCTCTACCCGCAATGCCAGCATAGCCGCTTTCGGCTCGGCCTACATCGAGTATGTGACCATCTTCTTCATGTTCCTTTCGGGCATCAACTTCACCCTGCTTTTCCTTGCCATCTTCAAGGGGAGGGTGGGCAAACTCTTCTCCGACACTGAATTTCATTGGTATGCCTCCCTCGTGGGGGTCTTCACGCTGGTGATAGCCTTGGGATTGGTCATCGTGCGTGGCGGGCAGTTCGAGGAGTCCTTCCGTGAGGCTCTCTTTCAGGTCGTTTCTGTGCAGACGACCACCGGCTTCGTGTCGGCCGACTACATGTTGTGGCCTCCCGTCCTGTGGTTCCTCCTTTCGGTGGTGATGTACTTTGGCGCTTGTGCCGGCTCCACCAGCGGAGCCATCAAGTGTGTGCGCATAGCCATGTTGCTGAAGGTTGCCCGCAACGAGTTCCTCCGTATTGTTCACCCCAACGCGGTTATCCCTTTGCGCATCAGTGCCCACGTCATCCATTCCAAAGCCAAGATAACCCTGTTGGCCTTCTTCGTACTCTACGTGTTGGTCATTTTTGTGGGGTGGATACTGATGATGGCTCTCGGCCTTGATTTCATGGATGCCTACGGCGTGGTAGTCACCAGTGTGAGCAATGTCGGTCCCGCCTTGGGAAGCTGTTCGGGCATCCATTCGTGGGCACATCTGCCCGATGCCGCCAAGTGGGTAAGTGCCCTGTTGATGCTCATCGGCCGTCTGGAGCTGTTCAGTGTCTTATTGTTGCTTACCCCTGGCTTTTGGCGGAAAAGATAGGACTTGATGCCTCTTGAAACGACATCAAGATGTCACCGCTTGAGGGAACTTGATGTCGTTGAGTGCGACATCAAGATGTCATCGGTTAAGGGAACTTGATGTCGTCGTGGGTGACATCAAGTTCCCCTTTTTCTTTCTCCTTTTTTCAGCTTTCCGATGGCTATATGATGGCTGGTGCGTTAAATAAACTTATAAAGAGTGCTCATAGTAAGGTCGTTTGTTATTTCTTCCCTATCTTTGTGCGGTTTATATGTACGTGAGAGCTGAAAATAAGTAAAACAATAAAAATAACATCATTTGATTCAATGAAACAGTACAAGACTATAAACAACGCGATGGGGTGGCTGACGTTCGCCATTGCTGCCGTTGTTTATTGCATGACCATCGAGCCGACAGCCAGTTTCTGGGACTGTCCTGAGTTTATCACCACTGGTTACAAATTGGAAGTAGGACACCCGCCCGGCGCACCCTTCTTCATGCTGACGGCCAATCTCTTCTCACAGTTTGTCAGCGATCCCAGCCAAGTGGCCTACATGGTCAACATCATGTCGGCCTTGCTCAGTGCCGGTTGTATTCTGTTCCTCTTTTGGAGCATTACGCACCTGACCAAAAAACTCGTTTGTCCCGACGGTACGGAGATGACCACCGGCCGCATGATAACCATCATCGGCTCGGGTCTGGTGGGCGCACTGGCCTACACGTTCAGCGACACCTTCTGGTACAGCGCCGTTGAGGGCGAGGTGTATGCCTACTCTTCGCTGTTCACTGCCGTAGTCTTCTGGCTCATCCTCAAGTGGGAGGACAACGCCGACCGGCCGCACAGCGACCGCTGGTTGGTGCTGATTGCCTACCTGACAGGTTTGTCAGTGGGTGTTCACCTGCTGAACCTGCTCTGTATTCCCGCCATCGTGCTGACCTACTACTACAAACGCAACCCGAAGGCCAATCTGAAGGGCTCGTTGTGGGCCTTGGTGGTGTCGGCCATCCTTATTGCCATCGTGCTCTATGGCATCGTGCCGGGCATCGTGAAGGTGGGTGGATGGTTTGAACTGCTCTTCGTCAATACACTGGGCATGTCGTTCAATACAGGTCTGTTCATCTATATTGCCCTGTTGGCCGGTACGCTCATTTGGGGCGTAGTGGAGACAGTGCGCAACCAGAACCGCACCCGCATGAACATCGCCTTCCTGCTGGCCGTGGCCCTGCTGGGTATTCCCTTCTACGGACATGGCTTCACCAGCATCCTCGTCGGTGTGGTGGTGCTGGCCGTGTTGGCTTTCTGCCTGAAGCTGAAGAAGGATGGGCAGTTCCGTGTGTCGGTGCGTGCATTGAATACGGTACTTCTCTGTCTCACCATGATAGTGGTGGGCTATTCGTCCTACGCCGTCATCGTCATCCGTTCGATGGCCAACACTCCGATGGACCAGAACTCACCCGAGGACATCTTCACACTGGGTTCTTACCTCGGCCGTGAGCAGTATGGCGATCGCCCCTTGTTCTATGGCCAGGCTTATTCGTCACAGATGGCTCTGAAGGCTGAGGGCGGTTACTGTGTGGTGGAGAAGGAAGACGGTGCCCCTGTGTATCAGCGTAAGGAGAAAAAGAGCGCCGACGAACCTGACCGCTACGAATTGGTTCGTTATAAGCCCATCTACAAGTATGCCCAGAACATGCTCTTCCCCCGTATGTACAGTGCCGACCATGCCAACTATCAGGGACGTGGTATCAACCTCTACGAACAGTGGTTGGGCGGTGTGAAGGGACGCATGGTTCCCTACGACAAGTGTGGCGAACACATGATGGTGAAGATGCCTACCCAGTGGGACAACTTGAAGTTCTTCTTCTCGTACCAGCTCAATTTCATGTACTGGCGCTACTTCATGTGGAACTTCGCCGGCCGACAGAACGATCTCCAAGGCAACGGCGAGGCCGAACATGGCAACTGGATAACTGGTATTTCATTCATCGACAATGCGCTGATAGGACGCGACCTAAGCCAGTTGCCCAGCGATTTGCAGAACAACAAGGGACACAACGTCTTCTACTGCCTGCCCCTGCTGCTGGGTCTCATCGGACTCTTCTGGCAAGCCTATCGGGGCGAACAGGGTATCAAGCAGTTCTGGGTGGTGTTCTTCCTCTTCTTCATGACGGGTATCGCCATTGTGCTTTATCTTAACCAGACTCCCGCCCAACCACGTGAACGCGACTACGCTTACGCCGGTTCGTTCTATGCCTTCGCCATTTGGATTGGTATGGGTGTGGCCGGATTGGTGGAACTGCTCCGCAAGAAGATGAACGAGACTCCGGCGGCCATCCTCGTGTCGCTCCTCTGCCTGGGCGTGCCCTTGCAGATGGTGAGCCAGACATGGGACGACCACGACCGTAGCGGACGCTAC
>CAZDAN010000038.1:6236-13339 GCA_964503565.1 uncultured Bacteroides sp. | reverse complement strand
TGCATGGTATAGCCAATCACTTGACCTATGACAAATGGCTCTCTTCTCATCAACCATTCCATTGGTTGGCAGAGTTCTATCAAATCATTAAAGGCAATGGTGGTTTTGATGTGATTATTGGAAATCCGCCGTATGTAACATTCACGGATTCTTCTCTAATGTATAACGTTAAGAAATATTCTACTTATAACACAAAAAATCTCTTTGCATTATGTGGAGAGAGATTCACTTCTTTAATTTGCAACAATGCATCTATAGGATATATCATACCTTTAAGTGGCATGTCTATAGATGGATTTGAGACTTTGCAGAGCATCATGTATTCTAACTGTCATTCTTGGAATAGTTATTATTCTGGTGACCGCAATCCTTCGGAACTGTTTACAGGCGTAAAAATTCGTGCTGGCATTTATCTTAGCAGGCATCAAGAAATGAATGGTAAAAAGTTTGTTGGGCGATATATCAAATATTCAGCAAACGAAAGAAGTATCTTGTTTTCTAAGATTAATTATGTAGAAGTGGAGGGTTATATATCAGCTCCAAAAATCCCTACTTCTATAGGATATACTATATTGCAAAAGATAAATAGAATGAATAAATCTCTCGCAAGTGAATCTGTCAAAGAAGACGTGATTTACTATCATGCAGCACCTATTCATTGGGGAAAATGTTTGAATAATCTCTCAGAATTACGACTGCGAAATCTTAATATTGCGGATTCGTATAAGACAATGAATATCACACATGAATACCGCGATTTTGCATTTATCCTGTTAAATTCATCTTTATTCTTTTTCTATTGGATTGTATTTTCAGATTGCTATAATTTAACAAAAAAGTATTTTCAAATCAAAATACCAGCACAAATCAAATCTAAAGAATGCGAATATTTAGCAAAGACTCTTAATTGCGATTTATTCACAAAAATGGTTGTAGCTGAATACACATACAAAAATAAAGGGAGTGTGCGTTTTGCACAATTCTTTCCAAAACAATCGAAATCTATCATTGATAAAATTGACAAACTCCTTGCCCAACATTACGGCTTCACCGAAGAAGAGCTTGATTTCATTATCAACTATGACATAAAGTATCGTATGGGGGACGAGTTGAATGAATAGTGTACCTACATATTGGGGAAATAAAGAGTTGCTGAATAAACAGAAAGTGGGATTTCTTGCCTCACGCAAGATTTCTACACTTTCTGTATTGCCAACGCTTGATTGGGCCATGGAGATAAGTAAACAAACTGATATCGTCATCGTCAGTGGCTTTCACTCCAGAATGGAACGTGATGTACTGAAGATTCTGCTACAAGGTCAGTGCGGCATCATCGTGGTGCTTGCACGCGGGATATATCGTAAACTACCTCCACAATATGAAGAAGCAATGCAGCATAACCGCCTTCTAATAATTTCTTATGAAAAACCTTCAATAACCCGTGCATCTGAAATATCTGCCCACAAACGTAATGAACATGTCAGAAATATGGTCAATGAAATGATTAAAATCTAATAATTTGTGGAGAGTGCAGGATGTGTAAAGTCTTTCAGTTGACCTCCAAAAGAAGTGTCTATTGATTCAGTTAATGAATCTCCCCCACCGCATTTCCCCTGCAATATACCTTCAAATGCAAAGTATCCTAAGATACATTGCCAAACATCTTAAGATGAATGGGCAAATATCTTAGGATACTTTTTCTTTGCAATTGTTTCAATAAAGAAATTGGAAAAAGACTTGCCGCGTGGCATTTACGTCATTGAAGGCTACAAAATTGCAATAGACAAATAACAATCTGCTGAATAGGTAGGGTGTTCCTGAACTATTAACTCCGTTCCCGAACTGAACAAACACGGTTCGCGAACGGAGTTAATTTGATTCAGCCGAAGACTATATAGTGCAACGACGCAACGAATATAGTGCAAAGCCGAACGCTGTATAGTATGGAAGTCCACGCGTGCAGTATGGAAGTCCATGCGTGGAGTATGGAAGTCCAAAATCTATTTTTAAGTCAAAAATCAGGATGCTGAATTCTCTTCGTTCCTACAACCTTATAAATAAGAAGTCCAACCTTTGGCTATTCCGAAAACATTGTTTACCTTTGTGGCGTTAATCCACAATAACACACATACGGACATGTTGGAAGAAATCAGAAAAATACCCAAGGAACAAGTCGTTATGGCTTTTGTTGCCACCTGCATCGAAACCACTGCCAGGCAATCGGGTTGTGATTATGCCGAAATCTTCCACCGCATGGAACGGGTAGGCATGATAGACAACTATATACTGCCCAACTACGAAACCCTGCATAGCGAAAGCCGCGAAGTGTTGGCAGAACGACTGATGGAATGTCTGAAGAATTGGGAGGAAAAGCAATGAACATGCTGACGGTATATCATGGAAGTACAGAAAAGGTGGAAACGCCTGTCTGTGGATTCGGACGTAAGAATTTGGATTTTGGCCAAGGATTCTATGTGACTGATTTGCGCGAACAAGCCATCACATGGGCAAATAATATGGCGCGGAACAGAAACAAACCCGCGCTGCTCAACCGTTACCATATCGACCGCGAAACCATTCTGAAACATGCCAAATGCAAAATCTTCAAAGCCTACGATGAGGAGTGGCTGACATTCATTATCGGAAACCGAAGTGGAGAAGATTTGGCCAAAGAGTACGACTATGTGGAAGGTGGTGTGGCCAACGACCGCGTTATCGACACGGTAAACCTCTACATGGCAGGTCTGATAGATGCCACTTCTGCCTTGAGGGAACTTTCAAAACACCGCCCCAACAATCAGATATGTATTTTGAATCAAGACATTGTCAACAATTATCTGACTTACGATGGAACAGAAGAACTATAATTCACCGACCCAATCGCCTGTGATACAGGAAATCATTATGAGCAACAGAATAGGTGCCATAGCTATGATTCTGTCCAAGCAATTGAGTATTGACTGCGTGAAGACCCTGAAAATGTTCTACAAAAGCGAAACATGTCGCAAATTGCACAACAATGCAACCGGACTCTATCTGTACGGTGACCTCTACGTAGCTGATGAATTTACCCGCGAGATGGAGAACCGTCAATAAAATGACACGGAAAAAGGCCGCATTTCCCCTGCAATATACCTTCAAATGCAAAGTATCCTAAGATACATTGCCAAACATCTTAAGATGAATGGGCAAATATCTTAGGATACTTTTTCTTTGCAATTGGCAAATTGCAAATTGTTAATTCCGTTCCCGAACCGCCCTTGGGGTATATAGGAAGTCGTTATCAATATACTTCAACCTTTGCGGCAGCAGCTTTGCACTTGTCGCGCAGGGCATCGAGGTCGCTACCGAGCGGGGCGTAGCAGAGGGTGACACCCATGCGGCGTTTCAGGCGGGTGGTGGGCTTGCCGAAGATGCGGAGGTAGGTGTTGTCCATGGCACACACCTCTTCTTCGCCACGATAGCGCGGACGCTCCTGACTGGCGATGGGCGAGGGGATGACGGCACTTGCACCCATACGCTCGAGGGTCACACCGGGGATGGGAAGACCCAGTACGGCGCGGCAATGCAGTTCGAACTCGCTGAGGTTCTGTGTGCCGGCCAGGGTCACCATGCCTGTGTCGTGCGGACGCGGAGAGAGTTCGCTGAAATATACTCCGTCCTTGTTGCTGAGGAAGAACTCAACACCCCAGATGCCGGCTCCGGTGAGGGCTTCGGTCACCTTGGCTGCCATCTCTTGAGCGGCCTTCAGGTGTTCGTCGCTGATGGGAGCGGGTTGGAAACTCTCCTGATAGTCGCCCCCCTTTTGGATGTGTCCGATGGGCGGACAGAAGAGGGTAGGACCGTTCTTCTGAGTGACGGTGAGCAGGGTGATTTCGCTGTCGAAGTGGATGAACTCCTCGATAATCATCTCCTTGATGTCGCCACGGCTTCCTTCGCAACCGTAGTCCCAGGCGTGACGGAGGTCGTCGGCTGTCTTCACCAGCGACTGGCCTTTGCCCGACGATGACATCAGGGGCTTCACCACGCAGGGGAAACCAATCTCTTTGCTGGCTTCTACCAGTTCTTCGTAGCTCTTGGCATAGAAGTACTTGGCTGTCTTCAGTCCGAGTTCCTTGGCTGCCAGGTCGCGGATGGCCTTGCGGTTCATGGTGAAGTTGACGGCACGGGCCGAGGGGACAACCTGTATGCCCATCTTCTCGCAATCATAGAGGCGTTCGGTGCGGATGGCTTCGATTTCGGGCACAATCAGGTCGGGCTTGTGTTTTTCAACAGCTGCCATCAATGCGTCTCCATCGAGCATGTCGAACACTTCGCACTCGTCGGCCACTTGCATGGCGGGCGCACCGACGTATGAATCACAGGCAACGACGTATTGTCCTTTGCGTTGGGCGGCAATCACAAACTCCTTGCCGAGTTCGCCTGAGCCTAAAAGAAGAATTTTCTTGGTCATGATATTACTTATGAATTATAAATTATGAATTATTATGCGATAGATTATAGGTTTACAAAATTACGACTTATTCCTTTTAGGTGTATCAAATAGGTTTTCTTTATTAGGATTTATTAAGAAATGGATGAAAACGGCAGGGGTGTGTTCATTCCATGACTGTACGTCATTCATTGTAGGACTGTACGTCATTCATTGTAGGACTGTATGTCATTCATTGTAGGACTGTACGTCGTTCATTGTAGGAATGAATGAGGGAGTGTTTCACACCAACAGTTCACGTGGCACTTGGTGAAGCGTGTCGGGTTTGCCCACGTCGATGAGTTGGAGGTCGGCCTTAGGCACTCCGATGATGGGCACTTTGTCGGCCACCGAGAGGTAGAAGTCGATGATGGAGAAACGTGATGGCCACTCGTTCATCAGTGGCAGGAGGGAGGGGCTGAAGAGGTGGATGCCTGCAAAGGCGTACATCCGGCAATCGGCGATGCACAGGTTGGGGTAGGGCGACTTCACTTCACCCGTCTGAATGTTTGTCCATCCCACGAGGCGGTTGTCTTCGGGGGAGAAGAGCAGGTAGCGCGAGGTCTTCCTTTCGCTCACGAGCAGGGTGGCACCTTTGTTGCGAAGGTTGTCGGCATAGAAGCTCTTTACATCGAGATTGCTGAATATATCGACGTTGTGGATGAGGAAGGGGTGTCCGTCGTCGGTGAACAGATGGCCTGCCTGTCGGATGCCTCCGCCCGTGTCGAGCAACTGGGCGCGTTCGTCGCTGATGCGTATGTCCATGCCATTGATGGGATGAGAGTTTACATAGTCGATAATTTGCTCACCAAAGTGATGCACATTGATGACCACCTCGGTGTATCCTGCTTTGGAGAGTTTACGCAACACGTGTGCGAGAAGTGGTTCATTATATACTTCAACCAATGCTTTTGGTCGACTATCAGTCAATGGTTTAAGCCGAGTGCCAAGTCCGGCGGCAAAGATGAGTGCTTTCATAGTTCTATGTTTTTGGCTAAGATTGAAGAGATACCCTGTTCGCGATGGGTCAGCTCCACGGTTACGCCATACTTGTCGTGGAGGTGGTGAGCCAGGTGCTCGGCACTGTAGACCGAGCGGTGTTGCCCGCCTGTGCAACCGAAGGAGAACATCAGGTCGGTGAATCCGCGTTCAAGATAGCGTTCGACGTGGGCATCGGCCAAGGCGTAGACGCTCTTGAGGAAGGTGAGGATTTCGCCATCTTTCTCCAAGAAGTCAATCACCGGTTGGTCGAGGCCGGTGAGTTTCTTGTACGGCTCGTATCGGCCGGGGTTGTGTGTGCTTCGGCAATCAAACACGTAGCCGCCTCCGTTGCCGCTGAGGTCATCGGGGATGCCTCGTTTGTAGCTGAAACTGAAGACACGCACTACCAATTCCTTCCCCTTTTCGCGGGATTGGAAACGCGGATTCCTACACAACGAGGAAAATATTTCTTTCAGGTAGGGGAAATTTTTTATCACACTATTCTCATCCTCCAACAGTGTCTTTATGCTTTCGATAGCCGGTGGTATGCTGGTGAGGAAATGTGCCTTCTTCTCAAAATATCCACGGAAGCCGTAGGCGCCCAACACTTGCATCAGGCGGAAGAGAACGAAGAGTTGCAGACGGGTGTTGAATATCTGTCGGTTCACTTTGCCTATATAGGGTATAGCCTCCTCGAGGTATGTGTCAATCAATTCTTGGCGAAGGGTATCGGGATATTTGGCCGCAGCTTGCCAAAGGAACGAGGCCAAATCGTAGAAGAGCGGTCCCCGACGTCCGCCTTGAAAATCGATGAAGCGCGGTTCATTATCCCGGGTGAGCATGACGTTACGTGCCTGGAAGTCGCGGTAGAGGAATCCCCAAGGAAGCTCGTCGCGACGGAGCAACATCTCTGCCAGGCGGTTGAAATCATCATCTAATGCCAATTCGTCCACATCGGCCACGGCTGCTTTCAGGAAGCAATATTTGAAATAGTTCAAGTCGAACAGAATGCCTTGCCGGTCGAACTCCGCCTTGGGGTAACACCATTCGCCTTTCAACCCTTCGCCACCGAGGAATTGCATACGGGGCAACTGGGCGATGGTGCGGTGTAGCAATGTCTTTTCTTCGGCATTGTAGTCGCCTCCTCGTTTCCTGCCTTCGGCAATGGTGTCGAAGAGTGAGCGTTTGCCAAGGTCCTCCTGTAGATAGAAATGTCCGTCGGTACTCATCTTACCAATCACCTTTGGCACGGGCAATCCTTTTTGTTCAAAGTGGTGGGCCATCTCTACGAAAGCTCTGTTTTCGGCCACACACGAGCCGTACACACCGATGAGGGTGTGTCCCTCGTCATCGGTCAGACGCAGGTAGATGCGGTTGCTGCCCGAGCCGGTTATCTGCTCCACTTCCCCTTTGTACCAAGGCAGGTAGGATTGAAGTATATCTGCTATTTCTGTCTTCATAGTAGTGCCTATACCTTATATAATATAATACACCGGGCAAAGATAGTGCTTTTTTCATAAAAAGCGGATTACAAGGAGAGGAAAAGTGATTCCCCAACCATGTAATCCGCAAAATGATGACAAAATTAAAAGAATTCTTGTTTTAGAGCGAATCGCCGAAGTCTTCTTTGAACTTGGCAACCAGTTCTTCT
>CAZDAN010000038.1:0-6226 GCA_964503565.1 uncultured Bacteroides sp. | reverse complement strand
GCCAATGGCCGATTTCCTTCAGGCGGCCGAGGAAGAAGCGGAGCACTGAAGGCTCCTCCACCCACTTGAGACCTCCGATGATTTCGCGGTTGTCCCAAAGCCACTTCACGCGGTCGGCCACATACTTGATTTGTGACAAGGTGAACACACGACGGGGCACAGCCAGACGCATCAGTTCCAATTCGGCAAAGCGTTCGGTGCCGTCCGGTTCGCGTTGCTCGGAGAGTGTACCACGCTCCATACCACGGATACCTCCGGCAATGTAGAGGGCTGCGGCTACGGCGGCAGCGGGATACTGGTCATGAGGCATGTCGGGTACGAAGCCCATGCAATCGAGGTGGGCACCAAGGCCGCCGGCAGGCTTAATCATGGGCACTCCGTAGTCGTCGAGCTCCTTCACCAGATAGGCGATGAACTCGGGGCCATGGCTCAGGTAATCCATGTCGAGTGATTCGTAGAGACCCTCGGCCATTGATTCGATAGAGCGTACGTCGATACCTCCATAGGTGAGGAAGCCTTCGTACAGTGGGATGTACTCCATCATGCTCTTGATAAGCTCGGTGTTGTGGCTGATGATGGCTCCACCGCGGGCAAAGCCAAGTTTGCGGGCAGAGAAGTAGATGATGTCCATCTTGTTGGCCAAGAGGTGGTAAATTTCCTTCGGCGTCATGTACTTGCACTGGGCTTCGCGGGTCTTCATGAAGTAGATGTTGTCCTGAAGGAGTGATGCGTCGAGGACGCTGGGCACACCGAAGTCGTGGCAAATGTCGGCTACGGCCAACATGTTCTCCAAGCTGACGGGCTGACCACCAATGAGGTTAGTACCTGCTTCCACGCGCACGTAAGCCACTTTCTCAGGACCTACTTCGCGAATGACGCGCTTCAACTCTCTCAAATCGAAGTCGCCCTTGAAGGGTTCGTCGCTTTGGGGGACGAGGCCTTTCTTGTGTACAAGCTCCAACACTTCGCCTCCGCAACGTGTCACGTGGGCCTTGGTGGTGGTGAAGTGGAAGTTCATGATGGCCACCATGCCGGGCTTCACAAAGCGTTCGGCCAGGATGTTTTCACACGCACGTCCTTGGTGGGCGGGTAATACGTTGTCCACACCGAATACCTCCTTCATGGCGGCTTTCAGGCGGTTGAAGGTCTCGCTACCGGCATAAGCATCGTCGGCCACGTGCATGGCGGCTGTTTGGCGGTCGGACATGGCGTTCACACCCGAGTCGGTAAGCATGTCAAGATAGATGTCCTTGTTCTGAAGAAGGAAGGTGTTGTTACCAGCTTGCTGAACGGCGCGAAGACGATCGTCCACGGGCAAAAGATTCAGTTTCTGTACTACGCGTACCTTGTGCATCTCTAAAGGTACTTGATTCTCCGGTTTATAAAATTTTACGCTCATCTTTTTTTATAATATAAATTATGAATTGTTAATATTCCTCTTTTATGGCTCGCATTTGTTAATAAACCTTAGTCGCCGTTTAAGGTAACCTTAACCCAAGACTGAGCCTACATCATCCCAAGGCTGATGTGGCATCAGAGTTGGCTTCATGCAAGGCAGTTCATGGTTTGTTGCTCATTGAGGTTGCAAATATAAAGCATTTTATTCGAATTACAATCAAAAAGAAAGCAGATTTCGATTAAAAACTTAAACTTTGTAAGTTTGAGGGCCTTTTTAAGGAGTATTATACTCTTTATTTGCTTTTTGGAAGGGAATGTGTCTTTTTTATCTCATAATGAACAAAAAACAGCGGATTGCAGATACAAACATTAAGGGATTTGTTTATCTTTGCACACGTTATTATAAAGTGAAAACTATACCTTAATATATATAGAACAAAAGATGCCTATATTGACAGGACACATTTCGCAAGTGATAGGCCCGGTGGTAGACGTGGCTTTTGACAAGGAGCCGACCGGCGAGCCTTTGCATTTGCCACGCATACATGAGGCGTTGAATGTGGTGCGGAAGGATGGTCGCAAGCTGGTGCTGGAGGTTCAGCAACACATTGGCGAAGACACCGTGCGCACCGTGGCTATGGACCGCACCGACGGACTTAGCCGAGGCATGGAGGTTGTCCCCACGGGAAATGCCATTACCATGCCTACGGGCGCTCAGATAAAGGGACGTATGATGAATGTCACCGGCGACAGCATTGATGGGATGGCCGAACTTGACCGTACGGGAGCATACGCCATCCATCGCGAGCCGCCCAAGTTCGAGGAACTCTCTACCAAGCAGGAGGTGCTCTTCACGGGCATCAAGGTCATCGACCTGTTGGAGCCTTACATGAAGGGCGGTAAGATTGGTCTTTTCGGAGGAGCCGGTGTGGGAAAAACGGTGCTCATCATGGAGATGATCAACAACATTGCCAAGCGTCACAACGGCTTCTCGGTGTTTGCCGGGGTGGGAGAGCGCACACGCGAGGGCAACGACCTCCTTCGTGAAATGATTGAATCAGGCGTCATCCGCTATGGCGACAAGTTTGTGGAGGCCATGGAGCGAGGTGATTGGGACCTTTCGTTAGTTGACCCCGAGGAGCTTGCCAAGTCGCAAGCCACGTTGGTGTATGGCCAGATGAACGAACCTCCCGGTGCCCGTCAGAGCGTGGCCTTGTCGGGATTGACCATTGCCGAAGCCTTCCGCGACCAGGGCAAGGAGGAGGGCAAGTCGAGCGACATTCTCTTCTTTATCGACAACATCTTCCGCTTTACCCAAGCAGGTTCAGAGGTGTCGGCCTTGCTCGGCCGCATGCCTTCAGCCGTGGGTTACCAACCGACGTTGGCCACCGAGATGGGGCAGATGCAGGAGCGCATTACTTCAACCAAGCATGGCTCCATCACCTCGGTGCAAGCCGTGTACGTGCCGGCCGATGACTTGACCGA
Source organism: uncultured Bacteroides sp. (assembly GCA_964503565.1). Lineage (GTDB taxonomy): Bacteria > Bacteroidota > Bacteroidia > Bacteroidales > Bacteroidaceae > Phocaeicola_A. The sequence continues at coordinate 3,343 of CAZDAN010000038.1, read as the reverse complement.
CCCCGCACCGGCCACCACCTTTGCTCACCTTGATGCCACTACGGTGCTCAGTCGCAAGATTACGGAGTTGGGCATCTATCCTGCCGTTGACCCCTTGGAGTCAACTTCGCGCATCCTCGACCCCTTGGTGGTGGGTGAAGACCACTACGAGACGGCGCAACGGGTGAAGCAGATTCTCCAACGCAACCAGGAGTTGCAGGACATCATATCCATCCTCGGCATGGACGAACTGAGCGAAGCCGACCGCCTGACAGTGAACCGCGCACGTCGTGTGCAACGCTTCCTGTCGCAACCCTTCCACGTGGCCGAGAAGTTCACAGGTGTGCCTGGTGTGATGGTCTCTATCGAAGACACCATCCGGGGCTTCCGCATGATTCTCGACGGTGAGGTCGACCACCTGCCCGAGCAGGCCTTCCTCAACGTGGGCACCATCGAAGAGGCCATTGAAAAGGGAAAGCGGTTGATGGGAGAGTAAATAAAAATACTGTGATTATTTAGATAAAAAGAACAGAAGAACAGAAGAAAAAAATCTTATGGACTCATGTTCTTATGTCTGAGAAAAAGAAGAGACTATTGTAAATGAACATACATCTCCAAATCCTGACTCCCGAGAAACGCCTGTTCGACGGACAGGTGAGCAAGGTGACTCTGCCCGGCACAAAGGGACAGTTCACCGTGTTGCCCCGTCATGCGGCACTCGTCTCGTCGCTGGGCAAAGGGGTGATAAACTTTTCCGAGGTGCGTCACGAGGACAAGCCGAACGAGGGAGTCGAACACATTGTCTCCATCCTCCGCGGATTCGTGGAAGTGAGGAACAATGAAGTGGTGGCATGTGTGGAGGAAAACAAATAAAAGAAAAGATATGCGGACTTACATCGTCATACTGCTCTGCATGATGGGAGTGTGGTTGCCCACGCAAGCATCGTCGGCTCATGCCGAGGATGAGTCGTTCAATGTGAAGGACATCATCTTCGACCACATTGGCGATGCCTACGAGTGGCACGTCACCACCATTGGCGACACCCACGTATCCATCCCTTTGCCCGTGATTGTGTATAGTCGCGAGACGGGTTGGCACATCTTCCTTTCGTCGCACTTCCACTATGGCACCAAGGCTTACGAAGGTTTCCACATAGCCACCGAGGGCGATTATAAAGGCAAGGTGGTGGAGACTCTCTCCACGGGGGAAGTGGTGCGTCCGATGATAGACATATCGCTCACCAAGATAGCCGCAGGCATCCTCATCAACAGCCTCTTGCTCGTGGGTATCATTCTGGGCGTGAGCCGCTGGTACAGGCATCGCCAGGCTTCCGACGAGGCACCGCGTGGCTTTGTGGGAGTGATGGAGATGCTCATCATGATGGTGTACGACGGCATCATCAAGCCCAGTGTGGGAAAGGATTACGAGCGCTATGCGCCCTACCTGCTCACCGCCTTCTTCTTCATCTTCCTCAGCAACCTGATGGGGCTTGTCCCCATTTTCCCCGGTGGTGCCAACGTGACGGGCAACATTGCCATCACTCTGGTGTTGGCCGTGTGCACCTTCCTTGCCGTCAACCTCTTCGGCACACGCGAATATTGGCGCGAGGTGCTTTGGCCGGATGTGCCCATGTGGATGAAGTGTCCCGTGCCTTTGATGCCTGTCATCGAGATATTCGGCCTTTTCACCAAGCCGTTTGCCCTCACCGTGCGTTTGTTAGCCAACATCATGGCCGGCCACTCGGTCATCCTGGCGTTGGTGTGCATCATCTTCGTCACCCATTCGATGGGATCCGTGTTGGGTGGTAGCATGACGGTGGTATCGCTGCTTTTCAGCATCTTCATGAACTGCCTGGAGTTGCTCGTTGCCTTCATTCAGGCCTACGTCTTCACCATGCTATCTGCCGTGTTCATAGGCATGTCGAGGGTTGAGCATCATAAGGGGTGAGGCGCTCCCTTCAATACCCTAAAGGGGGGGGAGGAGGAGGAGCAAGAACGATGAGGAAGAATTAAGAATTAAAAGTTAAAAATTAAAAATTAAAGGTTGAAAATTAAAATTCATCATTAATAATTCATAATTAAAAGAGATTATGTTATCATTAGTAGCATTGCAAGCGGCCGCAGGAGCCGTCAGTTTGGGAAAGTTAGGAGCCGCTATCGGCGCAGGTTTGGCCGTAGTAGGTGCTGGTTGGGGCATCGGCAAGATTGGTAGTTCGGCTATGGAGGCCATTGCCCGTCAACCCGAGTCGTCGGGTGACATCCGCACGAGCATGATCATCATCGGTGCGCTCATCGAGGGTGCCGCCCTGTTTGCCATTGTCGTATGTTTGTTGGCTGTGTTCTAAAACACAAGAAACTGAGTGAAAATCGTAAACAAAAAGCGTATAAACACATGTCACTGTTTACCCCCGATAGCGGATTGCTCTTTTGGATGATTCTGTCGTTTGGTGTCGTCTTTGTGGTGTTGGCCAAGTGGGGCTTCCCCGTCATCACTCGCATGGTGGACGACCGTAAGCGCTACATCGACCAGTCATTGGAGGCAGCTCGTGAAGCCAATGTCAAGCTTGAAGGTATCAAAGCCGAGAGTGAAGCTTTGTTGGCCGAAGCTCGCGAAGAGCAACGTCGCATACTGAAGGAAGCTACCGACACGCGCGACCGCATCGTGGGCGAAGCTCGTCAGCAGGCACAAGCCGAAGGTGCCCGTCTGTTGGCCGAAGCCCGCACACAGATTCAGCATGAGAAGGAGGTTGCACTGCGCGACATCCGCCGTCAGACGGCTGATCTGGCCGTTGAAGTGGCCGAGAAGATTATGCGCAAGCAACTTGCCGACGAACGCCAACAGATGCATCTTGTCGAGCGCTTGTTGGACGAGGTGGAGAGGAACTGAAAATGGATATAGGAACCATATCATCACGTTACGCCAAAGCACTGTTGCGCTATGCGTTGGAGTGCAACGTCGAGGAGAGTGTCTATCAGCAGGCACTTGTCCTTAGTCGTACCATGATGCAAGTGGACGAATTGGGCAAGGCATTGTTCAACCCCATGTTGGGCAAGGCCACGAAACTTTCGCTCCTTACCGAAGCGGCAGGAGGCACGTTGCACGAGGCATTCATCCGCTTCATCGACTTACTTTTCCGCCAGCGTCGCGAGCGTTATTTGCTTTTCATCCTCCATTCCTTTGTGAATCTCTATCGTCGCCATCAGCGCATTTATGTAAGCCAGCTTGTCACTGCTGTTCCCTTGGACGAAATGACTGAGCAACGCTTGCGCGACATGATAGCTAAGGCTACTACTGGTACTGTAGAGCTTGACATTCAGGTAAATCAGGATATTCTTGGTGGTTTCATCCTCCAATGGGATAACC
>CAZDAN010000037.1:0-13444 GCA_964503565.1 uncultured Bacteroides sp. | reverse complement strand
TTCACAGTTGGTCAACTTTGATTTCACAGTTGGTCAACTTTGATTTCACAGTTGGCCGACTGTGAAAACGGGCCTCTTTTTTCCGTCGTTATTGCTCCGTCGCAGCTTCTCCTGCAAACAAAATGCATTTTTTTTCTGCATTAGTCACTTTTTTCAGATTCTTTTCAGATTCAGGCCGCATCTTTGCAGCAGAAAATCTGTTATATATATTATAGAGTATGAACCCTAAACAAAAGAAAAGCGTATGAAAAAGTATTCATTATTTGGTATTTATTATCTGTGTGTAGCCTTGGTAGGCTTGGTGTTCTTGAACGGATGCGACGATGATAGTGACGATATCCGTCTGTCAGATGTTCCGGTGAAAGTATCCGACACTTTTAATGAGATGTTTCCGGGGGTGACAGTGGCTGAATGGGAAAAGGACAGAGGATATTACGTGGCCGATTTCTGGTATCAGAGTGCGGAGACTCATGCTTGGTTTGCATCCAATGGTGAATGGCGCATGACAGAAACGGATTTAGGACGTAGTCTTACGAATCTGCCTGAAGCTGTGCAGACGGCTTTCAATGGCAGCCAATATGCCACATGGCGGGTGGATGACATTGACAAATATGTGCGTCAGGCAGACACATTCTATCTGATAGAAGTGGAGACGAATGGCCAACGAGACCGTGATTTGTTCTTTGCGCCTGATGGCAGTTTGCTGAAGGATGAAGTGCACAGAGACAGCAACAAAGTGTTGCCTGACACGGATTTTTGACAAAAAAAACAGATGATTCACTCAGTGTGAGACAATCAGAAAAGCAAATGTTACATGAAAAGGGGGGGGAATCCCCCTTTCTTTGTATATTTGCAACCGAAATGAAATGACAACATGAACAAACGGATATATGCATTCATTATTGGAAGCCTCATAATTGCCCAAGTGGCATGGGGACAAGTCCGGTTCGACCAGCCTCACGGATTGTACGAGGTGGATGAACTGACCGTAACCATAGCACCATCTGAGGAGGGAATCGAAATACGATATACGACCGACGGCACAGTACCCACAATGGAAAGTCCGCGATATACGGCTCCACTGGAACTGACAGGGACTACCTTGTTGCGGGCAGGAGAGGTGAGAGGCGACACGGTGACATTGCCTGTCACGACGGCTTCATACATTTTCATGAGTTCGGTGCTGACCCAACCTGATAACCCCGAAGGATATCCGACCAAGTGGGGTGAATATACCCAGTTCTCGGGACGGGCCATTGCCGATTATGGAATGGACCCTGAGATGACGGAAGATGCAGTGTTGCGCCCGAAAATCATGCAAGGATTGCGGCAATTGCCCATTCTTTCCATTGTGACGGATAAAGAGAACCTCTTCAATCACGAGAATGATGAACAGACGGGAGGAATATATATCTATACGGGGCCTCCCGTAGGAGATGCAACCGGACACGGATGGACGCGTCCGGCCAGTGCGGAATTGATAGGAGGACCTTCAAAGCATAGTATGCAGGTGGATTGTGGTCTCCGCCTGCACGGTGGACATGGCCGTTTGGCCGAAAAGAATCCGAAGCACTCTTTCCGCTTGGTATTCAAAAATGAATACGGTCCCGGTTCACTGAAATATCCCATTTATGGCGAGGATGAACCTGTCAAATTCAACCAGTTGGTACTGAGGTGCCATTTCGGCAATTCGTGGCAACACTGGGGTGGGGACGGAAACCAGAGGGCACAATACACACGCGACCTGTGGGCGCGCAAAATGCAACGACGCATGGGGCATCCTGCCGTGAACGGCATTCATGTACATTTGTTCCTCAATGGCATGTACTGGGGGCTCTATAACATCGCCGAACGTGTGGATGATGAATATGGCAGACAGCACTTTGGCGGCGAGAAGAGTGACTACGATGTCGTCAAGATTGAGGAGACGGGCGGCAATCATCATGAGGCGGCAGAGGGAGACTTGGAAGCATGGCATGAAATGATAAGTACCGTCTCCAAGGCTTCGGATGATGTATATTATTACCAATTGCAGGGATTGGATGAGAACGGAGAAAAAGCCGTGGGGGGGCAAGCCTTGTTGGATGTGGACGGATTCATTGACTATATGCTTATCAACCAATATGGTGGGAACACCGACTGGGACCACCACAATTGGTATGCCATCCGCAAGCGTGGCTCTGACTCGGAGGGATTCCACTTCCTTTGTTGGGACACCGAGCAGATTTTTGAAGGAAACAATGACAACGTGATGAAGGTGAACAATTACGCAAGTCCTACCTGGATATTTCATGAATTGTTGCAAAACACCCAATTTGTCAACCGCTATTTGAAGCGTGCTGCTCAAGTGCTTTCAGAAGAAGGCCCCTTGGGCGAAGCCTCTGTGGTGCAACTTTGGGACAGTCTGTACAACACCATTTCTGATGCAGTGTATGTTGAAGCGGCCCGTTGGGGAGATTACCGACGCGATGTGCATCCATATCAGTCGAAAAGACCGCTGTACACCGTGGATGATTTTTATCTGAAAGAGCGCGACCGATTGAAAAACCAATATTTCCCTTATCGTACGGCTACGGCCTTGTCGCAAGTGAATGCGTATGTAGAGAATTTGACCGGCATTTATTACGATGATTGGGACGTGCCCGACCATTGGATTCCTATGACCGCTTCGATGTTCAAAGAGTGGAATGGTACAGGAGCCGATGCACAACCCACAGACAAGCAGTTGAATGTGGATTGGAACCTGAATACGGTCGTAAGTGGCGGTGGCGTAGTGATGATGAGTGCCAGCGTTACTTACAATCAGTTTGCCGACCTCACGCCCTATGACACATTGGTGCTTCGTGGAGTGGGAGATAACTTGCGCATCATAGCCAACCGCTTGGTTGATCATGGCTCATATAAGCAAATCATTGTATCCTTCAATGAAAATGATGCCTATTGGAACAGCCAGTGGGGAGCAATCTTCCTGCCACTGGCCGATGTGGCCAAGGCGCTTACCAACGAAGGTGACGAGCGTGTGGACGACTTTGTACACGTCAATGCCCTGAAAGTGGCCTATGGCGGAGGAACAACCAACTTGCGTAAGGCTTACCTGATACCCGCTATACCTGTTGATAAGGTTCACGCAATAATGGAAGAGCGTGTTGCTGGAGACGGAATCTACTACAACTTGTTGGGACAACCCGTTACTCGTCCTACGAATGGCATATACATTCACAATGGACGCAAAGTGGTAGTACGTTGAAATGATAGAAACCGATAGTGAGATGATTCAAAGATTAACCGATTGTCGTATGAAGAAGTATGCAATGATTTGTGCGGTGGGGATATTGGCCGTGTGTTGCACCCTGCAAAGCAACGAGAAGACATTTGTCGCAAAAGGCAATCCGCTGATAACGGACAAGTTTACGGCAGACCCTGCACCGATGGTGTATGATGGAAAACTCTATCTGTATGTCGGGCATGACGAATATTACGAAGGACAAGACTCGGCAAGGGGCGGACGTGAGTTCAACATTACCGAGTGGCTTTGCTATTCAACCGAGGACATGAAGACCTGGACCGACCATGGTTCGGTGTTGAAACCTTCTGACTTTACGTGGGCAGTGGGCGAGGCTTGGGCTTCACAGGTTGTGGAAAAGGATGGCAAATTCTACTACTATACCACCGTTCAGGCGGGAGAACCCTACACGGGCAAAGCAATAGGAGTGGCTGTCAGTGACAGCCCGACGGGACCGTTCATGGATGCTATCGGTGCTCCGCTCATACATGACAAGATGACAGACAACGGCTCGAGAGGGTGGTGGAACGATATTGACCCCACAGTGCTTGTAGATGGAGATGACATCTGGCTGTGTTGGGGCAACGGTACCTGCTTCCTTGCCAAACTGAAGCCGAATATGATAGAGTTGGAAAGTCGCATCGAAGTACTGACTTTGCCGCGTTTTGTCGAAGGACCTTGGCTGCACAAGCGTGGTAACATCTATTACCTGACTTATGCAGGCATGGGCGGAGGCCGCGAGAATGTCCAATATGCCACATCGGACAGTATGCATGGTCCATGGACATACCGTGGCGAATTGACCCACATGGCAGAAAACAGTTTCACCATTCATCCGGGTATAGCCGAGTTTAACGGAAAAAATTACCTCTTCTATCACAGTGCCGTGCTTACTATAGATGGAATATCGGGAGCCATTGGGCGACGCTGTGTGTGTGTCGATGAATTGACTTATGACTACGAAGGGCTGATGAATCCTGTGAAACAGACCACCCGTCAGCAGGCTGAGACAGAATGGAAAAACGTGGACATAACGGCAATCATCAGTATGTGTGCCTCGTCGGACTTGCCAAAGTAGTAGGGAAAACGGGGCATTTTTTTGAATCTTTCCCCACAATTTATCTCAATATTCTCCGTATCTTATAGTACTTAGTTAACATAAAAAAGCATGAGTATCATGAAAAAAAAACATATGTTTGCAACTGTCCTGATGGTAGCAAGTGTCACTATACAGGCACAGAATCATCGGTTGTGGTATGACCGTCCGGCTGCTCATTGGTTGGAAGCGTTGCCCATTGGTAATTCCCATATGGGGGCAATGGTTTACGGTGGCACCGACACCGAGACTGTCCAACTTAACGAAGAGACCTTTTGGAGCGGTTCGCCACACAGCAACAACAGCACCGAGTCCTTAGAGAAATTGCCCGAAGTGCAGAACCTCATATTCCAAGGGCGCGAGAAAGAGGCCCATGAGCTGATAGAGAAACACTTCATTAAAGGCCCCCATGGCATGAGATACTTGCCTATGTGTGACCTGAAACTCCGTTTTGGACACACTCAAGTGGAAGACTATTGTCGTGAGTTGAATCTCGGAAGTGCTCTTTCCACCACGTCTTATATCTACCAAGGGGTGAAATATGAGCGTACCGTCTTTGCCTCTCAGGCCGACAATGTAGTGGTGATGCACATTAAGGCCGGCAAGAAAGGAACCCTTAGCTTCGGCCTTTCATACGACACTCCTTTGGAATCACAGCGTTATGCAGCGGGCCATGTGCTGACAGCCCGCGTGAGAAACGTGGCTCAGGAGGGAGTTCCCGCCGGGCTTACCGCTGAATGCCGCACCTTTGTGTCCGCCGATGGCGAGGTCAGTGTGGAAGGTGACGGTCTGAAAGTGACGGACGCAACCGAGGCAACGCTTTACATTGTGGCCGCCACCAACTTTGTAAATTTCAGTAATATCAGTGGAAATCCCGCTTCGAAGTGCGAGGATGCCCTGATGGCCGTGAAGGAAAAGAAGTACAAGCAACTGATGAAGGAGCACCTGAAGAGATACCACAAGCAGTACGACCGCGTATCATTGACGCTGCCCCGTTCGGCTTCGTCGGCCATGCCCACGGACAAACGTCTGGCCAACTTCGCAGGTGGAACGGATATGGATATGGTGTCGCTGATGATGCAGTACGGCCGTTACCTCCTCATCTCCTCATCCCAGCCTGGTGGACAGCCAGCCAATCTGCAGGGAGTGTGGAATGATAAAATGAATGCCCCTTGGGATTCGAAATATACGATAAACATCAATGCCGAGATGAACTACTGGCCAGCCTTGGTGGGCAATCTGCTTGAAACACAGGAACCTCTCTTTTCGATGATACGGGATTTGAGCCAAACGGGAGCCGAGACGGCACGTCTGATGTATGGATGCAACGGATGGATGGCACATCACAACACGGATTTGTGGCGAATTGCCGGACCTGTGGATGGCACACCTTGGGGAATGTTCCCCACAGGAGGCGCTTGGTTGAGCACTCATCTTTGGCAAAACTATCTCTATACCGGCGACAAAGAGTTCCTTGCGCAATATTACGACGTGCTGAAGGGTGCAGCTGACTTCCTGCTCGACTATATGAAAGTGCATCCGAAGTACGGCTGGTTGATGACTCTTCCTACAGTTTCGCCCGAACATGGTCCGCAGGGAAAGGGGACAAACGTGACCGCCGGCTCCACGATGGACAATCAGATTGTGTTTGATGTGCTGACAACGGCTTTGCAAGCCACGCGCATTCTCCACCCCGAGGACGGAGCTTACACCGAACGGCTCAGCGCAGCCATCGCCCAATTGCCGCCCATGCAGATCGGACGCCACGGACAATTGCAGGAGTGGCTGACGGACTCGGACAACCCAAGGGACCAGCATCGCCACATTTCGCACCTGTATGGACTCTATCCTTCTAATCAGATTTCGCCCTATTCCCACGTGGATTTGTTCACTTCGGCTGCAAATACACTGAACCAACGTGGTGACATGGCCACGGGTTGGAGCCTCGGATGGAAAATCAATTTCTGGGCAAGAATGCTTGATGGTAATCACGCAATGAAGATTATCACCAACATGTTGCACCTGTTGCCCGATGACCAGCATGTCGAGAGTCATCCTGACGGACGCACTTATCCCAACCTTTTCGATGCTCATCCGCCATTTCAGATTGATGGAAACTTTGGCTGTGCGGCCGGAGTGTGCGAGATGTTGCTCCAAAGTCACGATGGGGCGGTGCATCTTCTTCCGGCCTTGCCCGATGCATGGACCGACGGCGAGGTCAGTGGCTTGCGTGCACGGGGTGGCTTCACTGTAGATATGGCATGGGACGAAGGACAGCTCAAGGAGGCTACCATCCACTCTTCTATCGGTGGTACGCTGAGAATCCGATCCTATGTGCCGCTCCGTGGCAAGGGATTGATGGAGGCAAAGGGCGATTGTCCGAACGCTTTGTTGGCTCCGGCGCAGGTGAAAGAGCCGCTCAAATCGGCGGAATTGAAGGAGTTCTCTCTTATCCCGCTGCTACCCACGTATGAGTATGACATTGTGACCCTTCCGGGAAAGAGCTATCACGTAAAGATGTAAACCGCCTCGAGGCTATACGCTTGAAAGGTCGCCACCGTACCTTGATACTTGTTCGGGTACGGTGGTGACTTTCCTTTTTCTGTACGAAAAGAATCCCTTTCCTGCATGAAAAGAAAGAAGCCGTTCGGGATTGGCTCCACAAACGGCTCAAAAAAAATCCCACTGTTTTTTGTAGAAAAATGCGACTTTTCACCATTTTTTTTTAATTTCTCCTCTGTATAGACCTTATTATATTTTTATTTTCAACAGAATAACTCTCCTTTTTGATCGCTATTCAGAGGAAATGAAACAAATAAAAAAGTATGCGACACATGTGTAAAGGTCGGTATGAAAAAAACATTATATATTTGCAAACGAAATATTAACTGAGTAAAATATTAACCTAAAACGTAGTGATAAGTATGAAACAAATCAGAACTGCCGCATTAGCTGCCGCTTTAACTATGAGCTGCATGTCCTTGTGGTCGCAGGGATTGAAGGATACCTACCAAGGTTATTTCGACGTGGGTGTCTCCATCAACTCACGAAACCTGACAGAAAACCAGCAGAAACTCATTCTTGACAACTTCTGCAGTATTACATGTGAAAACGAAATGAAGCCCGGAGAAGTGCATCCTCAAGAAGGAGTATGGACGTGGGAACGTGCCGACGCCATCGCCAACTTCTGCCGTAAGCACAACATCAAGATGCGTGGTCACTGTCTGGTGTGGCACAGCCAGTTCTGCGACTGGATGTTCACCGATGCAAAGGGAAAGGAAGTGACAAAGGAAGTCTTTTACAAACGCTTGCGTGAGCACATCCATACCGTGGTGAACCGCTATAAAGACATTGTCTATTGTTGGGATGTTGTGAATGAAGCCATGGCCGATGGCAACGGACGCGAATGGGGTAATCGCCGGCCAAGCGACTACAGACAATCGCGTCTCTACAACCTGTGTGGTGACGAGTTTATAGCAAAGGCTTTTGAGTATGCACGCGAAGCTGATCCGAATGCATTGCTTTTCTACAACGATTATAATGCTGCCGATCCGGCCAAACGCGACCGTATATTTAATATGGTAAAAAAAATGCAGGATGCCGGTGTCCCAATCGACGGTATCGGTATGCAGGGACATTACAATATCTATGGTCCTTCAATGGATGATGTGGAAGCTGCCATCAAGAAATATTCAACCATCGTGAAGCATATCCACATCACTGAACTTGATATTCGCGCTAACGAAGAGATGGGAGGCCAACTGCAGTTCTCACGTGAAGGGGTTCAAATCAGTAACCATGTGAAGGCTATGCACACTGATCAATACACCCGTTTGTTCCGTGTATTGCGTAAACACAAGGATGTAGTCAAAGTTGTGACATTCTGGAACCTTAGCGACAAGGATTCATGGGTAGGAACTCGTAATTACCCTCTTTTGATTGATAGTGACCTTAAATACAAACCTGTGTACTATGCCGTGAGGGATTTTGACCCCGAACTTGACAATGCAGTCATCAAGGAAGATTTCAAACCTTCTGTAATGAACCAGCCCGGACAGGAATATCCGATGGTAAATTCACAGGGATATGCCCGTTTCCGCGTGAATGCGCCTGAAGCCAAATCAGTAGTTGTCAGTCTTGGATTGGGCGGACGTGGTGGTACCGTATTGCGTAAAAACAAGGATGGTGTGTGGGAAGGCACAACTGAAGGTCCAATGGATGAAGGTTTCCATTATTATCACCTGACGATTGATGGAGGTGTAGTAAATGATCCGGGGGCAAAGAACTACTTCGGATCATGCCGTTGGGAAAGCGGAATCGAAATTCCCGCACACGATCAAGATTTCTATGCAGTGAAGAATGTACCCCATGGAAACGTTCAGCAGATTCTCTTCTGGAGTGAAAGTACTCAGCAGACTCGTCGTGCATTTGTCTATACTCCGCCCATGTACGGTAAGAACAAAAAAGAAAAATATCCTGTACTCTATTTACAACATGGATGGGGAGAGGACGAAACCGCATGGAGCAACCAAGGACATGCCAACCTTATCATGGATAATCTGATTGCTGAAGGCAAAATCAGGCCCTTCATCATCGTCATGACATACGGTATGACTAACGAAGTGAAGTTCGGTGGTTTGCGTAGCTTTACAGCCGAGGATTTTGAAAAGGTGTTGGTTGACGAATTGATACCTTACATTGATGCCAATTTCCAGACTCGTGCCGACAAGAACAACCGCGCCATGGCCGGCCTTTCAATGGGGGGATTTGAAACTAAACTGATTACCCTCCGTCGTCCTGAAGTGTTCGGTTACTACGGCCTGATGAGCGGTGGAGTGTACGAGCCCAAAGACATCAAGGATGCCAAGCAGGTAAAACTCATCTTCCAAAGTTGCGGAAGCAAGGAGAATCCCGACGGCATCAAGAAGTCAACCGAAGCACTGAAAGCTGCCGGTCACAATGCTGTGGGCTATGTATCGGAAGGTACTGCACACGAGTTTCTCACTTGGCGTCGCAGTCTCAAGGAATTGGCACAGTTGTTATTCAAGTAATAAATAATTCAAGAAAACTATTGGCAAGGGACATTCAGAAAGTGTTCCTTGTCATTAAAATATCATCAAAATGAAAAAAAGAATATTACAGTTGTTGCTCTGTCTTGCAACCATTTCAGTGAATGCACAGAATCCTTATCTGCCTTTGTGGGAACATCTTCCCGATGGCGAACCCCGTGTGTTTGAAGACCCCGACAATCCGGGTAAGTTCCGTGTTTATATCATCGGTTCGCACGATATCACTTATTCTGCTTATTGTGGAAATGACATCCGCATGTGGTCTGCTCCAGTAGAAGATCTTAGCCAATGGCGTGATGAAGGCCCTATTTTCTCTCATTTTGTAGATGGACAATGGGACACCATGTATGCTCCTGACTTGGTGGAGGTAAAAGACCGTAATACCGGTAAAAAGACTTATTATCTCTATCCGCATTCTCGTGGATGGCGTCGTGTGCCCATGGTGTGCAAGGGCGACCGTCCCGATGGTCCCTTCACGTCTATAAATCTGACACCCGACGGCCGTCAGTGCCTGCCCGGTTCCATCATAGACTTTGACCCCTCGGTATTCATCGAGAACATCACCGACAAGAAAGATCCCGACTATGATAAAGGTTTCCGTGCATACGTTTTTTACGGTTTCCAGCATTCTACTGCTTTCGAGTTGGATCAGAATACCATGTACTCGATGCGTCCAGGTACTGAATTGCACGACTATTTCATCCCGGCAAGTAGCCGATACGGGGTGATACGCGATCCCGAAGGTACTCAATATCCGGCTTTGTACAGTGGACAGAATCCTGGTGATTTCAACTTCTTCGAGGCTTCTTCCATTCGTCAGGTAGGCAACAAATATGTAATGGTCTTTTCTGGATACTCGGGACCGGACTATGGATTGGGCTCTACCAATTCAGCTCTGCGATATGCTTTCGGAGATACTCCTCTCGGTCCCTGGCGCTCGGGTGGTGTGTTGGTTGACTCACGCGGTGTGGTTCCCAATGAGGATGGTACTCGCTTGACCACCACCAATTTTGCTCACAACACACACGGCTCTATCGAGGAAATCAACGGCCAGTGGTATGTCTTCTATCATCGTCCCCCTCGTGGTTTTGGAAATGCCCGTCAGGCCATGGTCGCTCCCGTGAAGATTACTTGGGACAAGAAGAAGGTAGCCGATGGCGGCACTGTGAAGATTACGGGTTATGACCCCTATATGAAGGGTAACGTGTGGACAGCCAAGGCCTCCGATGGCACAGAATACACCGGAGCCGAAGTTACCAGTGAAGGTTTCCAGATTTTCGGTCTGCCCCCCTACGCCTACTATTCAGCCGGATATGCCTGCTACATGACTGGCAACAACTGGATGCAGGATAACTATGACGTGTGGGACAACAATATGGACCTTGCCGGCATCACCAACCGTGGCATTGTCGGCTTCAAGTATTTCGGCTTCGGAGGATTGGAGAAAGACACCAAGGGCGTGAAAGCTTTCACCGGTGCCCAAAAGGGCGACAGAACCATGCTCAACCTGAACCTCACACCTGGCGGACATGGTGCATTCAAGATTCACGTGATGCTCGACGGCCCCTATGTCAACGACACATGGAAGGGCAAGGAGATTGCCGTTGTTGAGGTGCCTGCCGATGCTCCCCGCGTAGCCAAGAACTATCAGGTGGCCGTTCCCGCCGTTGAGGGATTGAAGGGCAAACATGCCATCTATTTGGTTGTGGAAGGTCCCGAGGTGCAACAACCCCAACAGGGCAACCGTCCGGAATGGAGTGGCCGTCATCCACAACAGCCTCAGCGTCCCGTCGGTTTGATGGACCTCCATGGTATTGGTTTCTCTAAGAATGGTACTGTTTGCGAACGTCCGGCTGTACCTCAAGTTACTATCACAGCTGATGGTCAGAAGTTGAATCTTCCTACAACTCCTATACGTTGCACCAACGCCAACGGCTTGACCGATGCTATCCGCTATCAGGCTTACGGCCCGTTGAAGAAGGGTACAGTGTTGAAGGCCACTGCTGACAAACCCGGTGTGACCTTCGAAATCAGCCCCATCGTTGAGGGTCGTGCCACCATCAAGTGTACCTACAACGGTCTTGAGAAGATTTATCTGATAAATTAAGTTTTAAAGCCTCCCTGTTGCCGTTGAGCAAACGGGGAGGCATACTTATAGGAATTGGCGTGTGAGAGTTTTTTCAACTATTCGTTACCTCTAATTCTTAATGCCATCTATTCCTTTTACCTCTACGTCTTTAATTATGATGGCAGATTTCATGCGAATGGTGAGCGTGGTGTCGGCAGGTTGGTTGATGCGAACGGTCTTGTAGCCCGAGCGTAAGGCTTGAAGCTTTACATCTTTACGAGGCAACCAGAGGATGAAATGGCCAGTGGAGTCGGTGGCGGCACCTGCACCATCCGTATATTTAATCCTATTATTGGCAACATTCTTGTAGTTAACAGTCCATGTGTCGGCTACAACCCTGTAGCTAATCCACGTGTCGGATAGTGGCTTTTGGGTATCCTCGTCGATGACATAGCCCTCCACGCGATGGCGGGTCTGCATCAGTTCTGGATGCTGCTGCACGTAGGCGTCGCAAAGTGTGTCAAGTACTGTGGTGAAGACCAAAACGCCATTCTTTGCCCGCTCGCCATATTTCTCAATATAGGGACGTTTGGCTTCTTCATCTTTGTATATATAGCAGCTATCGACAATTTGCTGGCGATGGTAGAAATATACATGGTAGTTGGAAAACAGTATTTGCTTTTCTTCTGCCTCTGACAACGACATTGGTTGCCCGTTGACCACGACAAGACAAGCATAATTGGGCTTTCGTTCTATCCTAACAGAATCCCCTTCTGCAACCCTGCTTCCACGAAGCCGCATAATGCTACCAGCTCCCAAGTCTTCCGATGTAGGTACGATGGTCAGTCCGGCGATACGGCCTTGCAACTCGTAATCTGGCTGTGTGAAATCGGTCTCGCGCTCGGTTTCGTAGCCAAAGAAGAGGATACCTGCCACCAACGCGATGGAGGCCGCAATACCAATGCCCCAATAGAGCGGTTTTCGCGATGCAGTCTTCTGATTGATGACCTCGCGCTCAAACTTTGCCCACTCCGCTTCCACGTCGGGCATACCTATTTTCTTGTCAATGTCTTCCTGTTTCATCTTACTTTGCAATTTTAAGGGTCTTACGAATCTTCTCCAGTGAGTGCGTGATGTGTTTGTTCACCGCCGAGGCGCTGATGCCCAGTACTGTTGCCGTCTCCTGATAGGTCATTTCCTCGCCGTAGTGTAGTTGTAGCACACGACGGTCTTGCTCCGTCAGGTTGTTGTCAATCACCTGCTGCAATTCGCGCATCAGTTCCTCGTGCTCTTCGTCGCTACTCTCTTCTGTTTCTCTCTGCAGTTCCTTTTCCATCTGTTGCCGCAGTTCTCGCTGGCGTAAGATGTGCAGGCACTGGTTGCGAGTCGCTGCCAGCAGGTAACCTCTGACTTGAGAGTCGCCCACTTCGGGTTTGCCTTTCCACATTTGGGTGAACACCTGATGTACGGCATCCTTCGCATCGTCGGCATCCTCAACCATCGAAAATGCCATGCGATACATGTGCGGATAGCTGTCCTTGAACAGGTGTTCAAACCGTTGTTTGCTGTAGTCCATAATTCTTTGTTTTGTCTGATTCTGTCTATAAGACCCTCGAAAGGCAAAATCAAATACCCCTCATCGCAAAAAAAATGCGGGCAAATACTAAAATGATACAAAGTTACAAATAATTCTGTTAATTCAGTGTGCTTGAATCATTTATTTGTAAATATTTTGCCATCTAATTTGTAAAGATACAGAAAAACAGGTATTTCAATCGGACCTCAGTCTTGGATTAAGCCCACCATACCCCAAAGCTAAGGCCACCTTATCCATGCGCTGATTATCAATCGTTTACATTCATATTAAAATTCCACCCATTTTTCGCGCGAAAGAAAACTTGCGTGCATACAGGCGATTCTCGTGCGGT
>CAZDAN010000036.1:0-13456 GCA_964503565.1 uncultured Bacteroides sp. | reverse complement strand
TCATGGAGCAATGCCGTGGACAGCAAGGCCGAACAGACAACCGGCCTGCTCAGCATCTTCCTGATGGCTTTCACTCTGACGCTGGTATCCTTCTCATGCACAGGCCCCATCATAGGTTTCCTGTTGGTGGAGGTATCCACTTCGGGCAACATCATCGGTCCGGCCATCGGCATGTTGGGCTTTGCCATCGCCTTGGCTTTGCCTTTCACCCTGTTTGCTATGTTCCCCTCGTGGTTGAAGTCGATGCCCAAGAGCGGTAATTGGATGAACGTTATCAAGGTGACGCTCGGCTTCTTGGAACTGGCCTTTGCACTGAAGTTCCTCTCGGTGGCCGATTTGGCCTACGGTTGGCACATCCTTGACCGTGAGACCTTCCTGGCCTTGTGGATTGTCATCTTTGCTCTGCTCGGTTTCTACCTGTTGGGCAAAATCAAGTTCCCCCACGATGAGGAAGAGGACGACAAGGTGGGTGTTACCCGCTTCTTCCTGGCTATGATTTCATTGGCTTTCGCCGTATATATGGTGCCCGGTCTGTGGGGGGCTCCCCTGCGTGCCATCAGTGCCTTCGCACCGCCCGCTCACACACAGGATTTTGTGCTGAACAAGAACGAGATGCAGACCCACTTCCTCGATTACGAGGAGGGTATGGCATACGCCAAGAAAGCCGGCAAGCCCGTATTACTTGACTTCACCGGTCACGGATGTGTGAACTGTCGCAAGATGGAGAATGCCGTGTGGATTGACCAGAATGTGAAACAGATTATCGACAACGACTACGTGCTGATTTCACTCTACGTGGATGAGAAGGCACCGCTCTCCGAACACATCACCGTGACTGAGAATAGCAAGGAGCGCACCCTGCGCACCGTAGGTGACAAGTGGAGCTATCTGCAACGCGTGAAGTTCGGTGCC
This sequence comes from uncultured Bacteroides sp., assembly GCA_964503565.1. Lineage (GTDB taxonomy): Bacteria > Bacteroidota > Bacteroidia > Bacteroidales > Bacteroidaceae > Phocaeicola_A. The sequence goes on along the minus strand of CAZDAN010000036.1, from coordinate 12,544 downwards.
AACGCACAACCTTTCTATGTACTGGTGGACAACGAGGGTAATCCCTTGAACAAGTCCTACTCCTACGACGAGGATGTGGCCAAGTACATCGACTTCCTGAAGACCGGATTGAAGAATTATAAGAAGTAAGAAACAGACCCCACCCCTTACCCTCCCTTGTGGAGGGGTAAGGGGGAGGGTCTAATTTTAATCTCATGATCAACAAAGACGAACGCCAACGCATCGTAGCCCTAATGAAGAGCGAGGTGGTGCCTGCCATCGGATGCACCGAACCTATTGCTGTAGCCTTGTGTGTGGCACGTGCCACTGAGTTATTGGGATGCACTCCCGAGAAGATTTCCTTGCAACTGAGTGCCAACATCCTGAAGAATGCGATGGGGGTGGGCATACCTGGTACAGGCATGATAGGTCTTCCTATCGCCATTGCTTTAGGTGCCCTCATTGGCAAGTCGGAATACCAACTGGAGGTGTTGCGCGATTGCACACCCGAAGCGGTGGAGCGCGGCAAGCACTTCATGGACGAGGGGCGCATTGCTGTGACACTGAAGGAAGGTATCAGCGAAAAACTCTACATTGAGGTTCTTTGCGAGGCCGATGGGCACGAAGCCGAAGCCATCATCGCCACGGGACATACCCATTTCGTGTACTTGCGTAGGGGCGAGGAGGTATTGCTCGACAACCGCCAACCCAGCTCTGGCGAACAGGGCGAAGAGGAACAGGATGTTCCCCTGACCTTGAGCAAAGTGTTCGACTTTGCCACCACAGCCCCGCTTGAAGAGATTGACTTCATCCTTGAAGCTCGCCGGCTGAACAAAGCGGCTGCCGAAGAGTCGTTCAAAATGGATTATGGTCACGGATTGGGACGCGCCATCCGCGAACCGATGGAGACACCGGTGGTGGGCGACAGCATCTTTGCCCACATACTTGCTTATACAAGCGGTGCGTGTGATGCCCGCATGGCCGGTGCCATGATTCCCGTGATGAGTAACTCTGGAAGCGGCAACCAGGGCATTAGTGCCACCATGCCCGTGGTCATCTATGCGGAAGATACCCACAAAAGCGAAGAACAGCTCGTTCGCGCACTTATCATGAGCCACCTCACGGTCATCTATATCAAGCAGAGTCTGGGACGCCTCTCAGCCCTTTGCGGTTGCGTTGTGGCGGCCACGGGGAGCAGTTGCGGCATTACTTATCTGATGGGCGGCGGCTACGAGCAGGTAGCCCATGCGGTAAAGAACATGATAGCCAACATCACCGGCATGATATGCGACGGTGCCAAGCCCAGTTGTGCTATGAAGGTGACCAGCGGCGTAGCCACAGCGGTTTTCTCTGCCTTGCTGGCCATGCAAAAGAGGTGTGTGACCTCTTTTGAAGGCATTATCGACGAGGATGTGGACCAGTGCATCCGTAACCTTACCCGCATTGGTTCGCAAGGTATGAACGAGACTGACCGTCTGGTGTTGGACATTATGACGCACAAGATGGGAAGGTGCTGAATAAAAGACATTAAAAACAAAATTCTCATGAACAAGGTATCGGAAAACCCTTTCAAAAACCGAACAAGTGGCACGAGTGACACCTTGCTGATGGTAATCACTGCTCTGTTTGTGACACTTTATCTCACCTCTAATATTATGGCTGTCAAAGTTATCGGTCTGGCCGGACTCTTTTACTTTGACGCAGGTACTATAACATTCCCCTTTGCCTACATGTTAGGCGATGTCCTTACTGAATTGTGGGGCTTTCGCACGGCCAAGCGGGTCATTTGGCTCACATTCTTTTGCAACATCTTGCTGGTAGTCTGCACTCAAGTGGGTGTGTGGCTTCCTTCGCCCGAGTATTTGGAAGAGACGGCTATCGCCTACAACCATATTTTTTCCTATGTGCCGCGTATTGTGGTGGCTTCGTTGGTAGGATTTCTTTTGGGTGAATTGAGCAACGCTTGGTTGATGGAGCGTATCAAACGTTGGACACGCGGCCGCCGCTTGTGGGTGCGTACCATTGGTAGTTCTGCCATAGCTTATCTGTTCGACACTGTTCCTTTTGTACTTATAGCCTTTCTTGGAACGGTTACTACCGAAGAATTATTGTTGATGCTGGCTTTTCAATACTGCTCGAAATTGTTGATTGAAAGTGTGTTTGGTACACCTATGGCCTATGCTGTAATCCGGGGAATCAGCAAATGGTGCAATCAGGTTAAATAGTTGAGAGGGAAATTTAATGGAACGCTATTCTTTGATACACATTAAAATGCCTCGTGAACTTGTTCTGCTTCAAGGGGGTGGATGTCGCTGGCAGAAATGTACTTTTTGTGACTATCATAAGGATATAAGTCTGCATCCTTTTGAAGTGAATAAACGGGTACTTCAACAAGTGACCGGATGTTATGGAGTGTTGGACATTATCAATTCCGGTTCGGCTATGGAACTGGATGACGAAACGTTGGACATGATTGTCGGAATTGTTCATCAAAAACAGATTCATACTTTATGGTTTGAAGCACATTATATGTATCGTCACCGATTGCAGGAATTTGCCGCCCGTTTTTCACCTGTTACAGTCAAATTCCGATGTGGCGTGGAAAGTTTCGACCCTGATTTACGTAACCTTTGGCGGAAGGGGATTCCTTCCACCGTTTCTCCCGAGGATGTTGCCCGATATTTTCAAGGAGTCTGTTTGCTTTGTTGTGTTGAAGGTGATTCTCGGTACCGTATTCTGCGCGACATAGAAATAGCCCGTCAATATTTTGAGTATTTCAGTGTGAACATTTTCTGTCATAATACGACTTCCATTTCTCGTAATGAGGCGTTGGTCAGTTGGTTTGTAAACGAAATTTATCCGACTATTAAAGATGAACCGTGTATTGAGGTGTTGGTTGATAATACCGATTTGGGAGTAGGGTGATGTTGGAGGCTTGTTCGAATCATAATCTCTTTTTCATAATAAGAAGAAATTACTTCTTTTGAATGGATAAAAAAATGTATCTTCGCAACGTGAATCAATATCCAATCATTTTTTTTTGACCAATGACACGCGAAAAGAACTGTATTACTCTAATGGCTCTGCTGATGGTGGTTTTATTCATTGCCAATCTGTTTGTTGGGGCGGTGGATATACCTGCTACAGAAGTATGGAATGTTTTGACCGGGAGAACCGATATGGCTTTTTCGTCGTGGCGTTTTATTGTTTTGGAGGCACGTTTGCCTCAAGCTTTGACCGCTTTGCTTTGTGGGGCTTCTTTGGCTGCAAGTGGATTGATGCTCCAAACGGTATTTCGTAATCCATTGGCCGGCCCATCTATTTTGGGGATAGATTCGGGAGCCAGTTTGGGGGTGGCAGTGGTCATGTTGCTCAGTGGAGGTAGTCTTATAGTGGGCAATATGGCATGGGGAGGTTTTCTGGCTGTAACGATGGCTGCTTTTGTTGGCTCTATGTTAGTGATGGGGATTTTGCTTTTTTTCTCAACTTTGTTGCGAAGTGATGTCATGTTGTTGATTGTGGGTATTATGATAGGATATGTAGGCTCATCAGTCATTTCGTTACTCAATTTTTTCTCAACAGCCGAAGGGGTACATTCTTATATGGTATGGGGCATGGGAAGTTTCGGCGGTGTATCTATGGGACAAATACCTTGGTTCTCGGTGTTGGTCTTGATAGGATTACTCGTTTCTCTATTGTTGGTAAAACCCTTAAATGCCTTGCTGTTAGGGTATCAATATGCAGCAAACTTAGGAGTTAATGTTCGTCGTACACGTTTGTATCTTTTGTTGGCTACGGGGCTTCTTTCAGCTGCTACTACGGCTTTTTGTGGCCCGATTTCATTCTTAGGTTTGGCTGTGCCTCACATGGCTCGTTTGTTGCTTCGCAAAGCCGATCATCGTTTGCTGATGCCATTGTCATTGCTTACAGGAGCAGCTGTAGCTCTGTTGTGCAATGTGCTTTGTGTCTTACCCGGAGACCAAGGTATAATTCCTTTGAGTGCAGTCACTCCGTTATTAGGAGTCCCCGTCATTCTTTATGTCCTTTTACATGGAAGAAAATGATTATTGGTATTCGCTTTAATTTTTTGAACATAAATTTGGTCATAAGGTAAATTCTTTCTACTTTTGCCTGTTGTAATCGTAACTCTTTGAGAAAAACTCACAATTTAAGATTAAGATGAAAACAATCATTAGAATATATCTGATACTGTTCTGCTTGTTGGTGTTTTCTCCCTTGTATGCACAGGCACGCGAGGTAAAGAAGACTGTGTTGGTGATAAGTTCTTATTCTTCGGATTCGGAACGTACTGCCCGTTTTATGGAGAAATTCGAGAAATTAATTGACGAAAAGAAGTATTCTTTTACAAGTACGATTGCTTACATGGGATTTTTGGGCTTTGAAAGTAGTCATAAATGGGTGTCTGATATGAGTAAAATGCTCGAACGTTATGCTGACGATGAGTTGGCTGCTGTGGTGCTGTTAGGACACGAAGCCTGGATTTCTTATTTGGAACAACCTCGAATTCCTGATGCCCCTTTTTATGGGTGTTATATGGATGAGTTTGGTGTTCCTATCCCTGAGAATATGCCTGATTTTCTTTATTGGTATCCGGAAAAGTTGGATTTATGTGCCATGGCCCGTATGCGTGGACATACGGGAGGAATGATGAATCGTTACGATGTGGAAGCTAATATTGAGTTGATAAAGAAACTTTATCCTGAAACGGAACGTATAGCTTTTGTGACCGATAATTCCTATGAAGGTGCAGCTTTGGGAACTTTGATGCGTGAAGTGGTGGTGGAGAAGTATCCGGAATTGAATTTGGCTTCATTGCGTGGCCTCAGTTTCTCTATTTCACAAATAAGAGTAAGAATACGTCATTTGGTAGAAAATACCAAAAATACTGTGATTCTCATCGGAACGTGGCGTGTGGACAAAAGTGGACGATATTATCAGGAAAGTACAATTAAGGAAATCTTTTCTGAGGGATTCAATCTGCCTGTCTTTACGATGACGGGTGTGGGACTTGGTGATTGGGCTGTAGGAGGATATATCCCTCAGCAAGAATGGGATATTGAGCACATAGTGGAAGATATTCATCTCTACAATATGGGTGAGACAGTAGAAAGTACATTCAAATTTACGGAGAGTAAATATGTCTTTAGCCGAGAGAAAATGAAAGAATATGGATTGAGAGAAGATCAATTGCCTGAAGGGGCTGAATTTGTTACGAAAGTGAACGAGGAAGTACAACGTTATCAGAAATATTTGGGAATTACTGTTGTATTGACGTTGATTTTCTTGTTGATGACCGCTTTCATCTTCAAACTTTTGCAAAAGAATAAAAAGGTAAATCGTGTATTGCAATTGCGCAACGATGAATTGGCGGTTGCCAAGGAACAAGCGGAACAGAGCAACAAACTGAAGAGTGCCTTTTTGGCTAATATGAGTCATGAAATACGTACTCCCTTGAATGCGATTGTAGGATTCAGTGAATTACTGAAGGAAACAGATGTTGCAGAAGAAAAGGAAGAGTATTGGAGTATCATACATACCAATAATGATTTGTTGTTACGCCTGATTGGGGATATCCTTGATTTGTCAAAGATGGAGGCTGGTATGATAGACTTACGTCCCGAACGATTTGACGTGAAACTTCTGTTTTCTGAGATATTTGCGGCAATGGAACAACGGATGCGTGGGCGGAACAATGTGAAACTGTTATTGGATGCTTCGTATGATACTTGTTTGGTAACTTTGGATAGAAACCGTATGAGTCAGGTGGTAACCAATTTTGTGACGAATGCAATAAAGTTTACTACAAAGGGACATATCCGTATGGGATTCAACATGGAGGAAAATGGTTTACGGGTTTTTGTAGAAGATACAGGAATTGGCATTGAGAAAGAAAAATTGGAAAAAGTATTCGAGCGTTTCTATAAACTGAATGATTTTGCACAAGGTACAGGGTTGGGCATGAGTATTTGTCGGGCCATTATGGACTCTATGGGTGGAACTATTGGAGTCGAGTCGGAAGTGGGAGTCGGTTCTACTTTTTGGGCATGCTTCCCATGTAAAGATATTGAGATTTGTCGTGAGAACAAAGCGGAACCTCTGATGGAAGATGTTGGATGTGATAAAGGGATTCTGCATGGGAAAGGTTTGAAAGTGTTGATAGCCGAGGATAATGAAAATCATTATTTGCTATTGGAACGTATGTTGAAAGACTGCTTGCTTATCGCCCATGCCCGTAATGGTGAAGAGGCCATTGAGATTGCAAGGAAGACAGAATTTGATTTGATACTGATGAATGTAGATATGCCGTTGATGGATGGTTTGGAAGCTACGCGGCAAATCCGAACTTTTGATTCGAATGTTTGCATTGTGGCTACATCCGGTCGGGTGTTTGAAACTAATCGAAAAGATGCTATTGCAGCAGGATGTAATGAATTCTTGCCCAAGCCTATCCAAAAGGAATCGCTCGAATCCATCATTGGGCAACTTGCAACTCGTAATTCTTAATTGTAAAATTCAGAAGTCGTTGGATGCCCTTACTCTATATGAACTGAACAATCGTGTACGGTTGGCACTTTCGCACTCTATGCTCGATGAATATTGGGTACAAGCAGAGTTGAGCGATGTGCGGACAAATTCTACGGGGCATTGTTATGTGGAATTTGTACAAAAGGATGTCCGTAGTAATGCTTTGGTAGCTAAAGCTCGAGGTACGATTTGGAGTCAGGTCTTTCGTTTGTTGCGTCCCTATTTTGAACGAGAGACAGGGCAAATGTTCAGTGCAGGCATCAAAGTGTTGGTTTTGGTTAGGGTCGAATTTCACGAGCTGTATGGTTATTCACTTACAGTTGTTGATATAGACCCTTCTTATACGGTGGGTGATATGGTACGGCGTCGTCGTGAGATTATCCGGCAGTTGGAAGAAGAAGGGGTGCTTACACTTAATCAGGAATTACCAATCTCTTCAGTTCCTCAGCGTATAGCCGTCATTTCTTCATCTACTGCTGCCGGTTACGGTGATTTCTGCAATCAGTTGCAGTCCAATCCCTATGGTTTACTGTTTTATCCGACCCTTTTTCCTGCCATTATGCAGGGTGACAGGGTAGAGGAATCCATTTTGGCCGCTTTTGATCGTATTCATGCTACAATAGATGAATGGGATGTTGTGGTTATTATTCGTGGTGGGGGAGCGGTTAGCGACCTGTCAGGATTTGATACTTATCTCTTAGCAGCTGCTTGTGCTCAGTTTCCTGTGCCGGTCATTACGGGTATAGGGCACGAACGTGACGATACGGTATTGGATATGGTGGCTCATACAAGGGTTAAGACCCCTACGGCTGCAGCTGAATATCTGGTGAACCGGGTGCACGAGGCTGCTCTTTCGTTAGAGGCAAAGGCTGATTATATTAACGCATATGTACACCAACGTTTGCAAGATGAACTTCATCGCTTGGAGGATTTGTCTCGTAGATTGCCGGCAGCTTTGAAGTTGTACTGTGTGAATGAGCAGCATCGGATAGAGCAATTGTGCCAGCGGAGACAACTTGCAGTGCATCTTCTTTTGCAGAAGGCGACCCACCAATTGCAGCTGATGGAGCAACGGGTTAGTGGATGTGACTACTATCGTTTGCTTTCACGTGGTTTCAGTTTGGCATTTAAGGATGGATGTGTGGTCACTGATGCGTCTTCATTGAGCCTTGGTGATTCCCTTCTTGTTCGTTTTGGAAAGGGAGAAGTCCTTTCACAGGTTGTTTCGGTGAATAACTCTGAAAAACCGGATAAATAATTCTGAAAAGTATATATAATAGACATTATGGCAAAAAAACAATTAAGCTATGAAGAGGCAATGAACCGCATAGAAGAATTGGTGTCGAGTATGGAACGAAATGAGCTTGACATCGATCGGTTGGGGGAAGCCTTGAAGGAATCACAGACATTGATTAAACTGTGTCGCGACCGGCTCTATAAAGCCGATGAGCAAGTTAAGTCAATAATGAATGGGGAGTAATTATCCATCAAAAAGCCCTTTTTCTACAGAAAGAGTTGGAGTATTGTAATTATTATCGTAATTTTGCTGCCAATTTGAAACTAAAAATAACAATGATATGGAAAATTTGAATGAGATTGATTGGGCCAATCTTTCATTTGGCTACCGTAAGACTGACTATAACGTTCGCTGCTATCATCGTAACGGTGCGTGGGGTGAAATAGAAATATGCAGCGAAGAGACTATCCCATTGCACATGGCTGCCACATGTCTTCACTATGGGCAAGAAGCATTTGAGGGCTTGAAAGCTTTTCGTGGAAAAGATGGACAGATTCGAGTATTCCGTCTTGACGAAAATGCCGCCCGCTTGCAGAGCACTTGTCGGGGGATTCTGATGCCAGAGTTACCTACCGAACTGTTTGCTGAAATGGTGAAGAAGGTGATTAAATTGAACGAACGTTTCGTTCCTCCCTACGAAAGTGGTGCTTCGCTCTACATCCGTCCGTTGCTTATTGGAACGGGTCCTCAGGTGGGTGTAAAGCCAGCCGGAGAATACCTTTTCTTGATATTTGTTACTCCCGTAGGTCCTTACTTCAAGGGGGGCTTTGCTACTACTCCTTATGTGATTACCCGAAAGTATGACCGTGCCGCTCCGCTTGGTACCGGTATCTATAAGGTTGGTGGAAACTATGCCGCCAGCTTGCGTGCCAGCAAGGAGGCTCATGAGGCCGGCTACTCGGCAGAGTTTTACCTCGATGCCAAGGAGAAAAAGTACATTGATGAGTGCGGTGCCGCCAATTTCTTTGGTATCAAGGATAATACTTACATTACTCCGCTCAGTAGCAGCATCCTTCCCTCTATTACCAACAAGAGTCTGATGCAGTTGGCCGAAGATATGGGTATGAAGGTTGAGCGTCGCGCTATTCCTGAAGAGGAACTGACTACATTTGAGGAGGCTGGCGCTTGCGGTACGGCGGCTGTTATTAGCCCCATTGAGCGTATTGATGATCCCGAGAACAATCATTCTTATGTAATTTCTAAGGATGGTAAGCCCGGCCCCATCAGCACTAAACTCTATACCAAGTTGCGTGCCATCCAGTATGGCGACGAGCCTGATACTCATGGTTGGGTGACAATCGTGGAATAAGTGAATAAAGTCTATAATAAACATAATAAGGTATGAAAAAGAATTCAGAGTATCGCGCCATGGCCGCCAAGGCCATGAGTGGCAAGTGGGTAACTGGTGCGGTTGCCACATTGGTGTATATCTTAGTGTCATTTGCACTGAATCTCATTTTGGGTGAGAATCTCAGTTTCCTGACTTCATTGCTTATCCTGCCTATGGCATGGGGCTTGACGGTGATGTTCCTCGATGTGATTCGGGGCGGTAAGCCCCAGTACAGTACCCTGATTGAGGGTTACAAGGGAGGTAATTTGGGGCGTGTATGGGGGACTATGCTTCTGCAATCGCTCTACGTCTTTTTGTGGTGTCTTCTGTTGATTGTACCGGGTATCATCAAGGGACTCTCTTACTCGATGACCCCTTTCATTTTGCGCGACAACCCCGAGTTGAAGTATAATGCCGCCATCGAAAAGAGTATGGCCATGATGCAGGGACACAAGATGCAACTTTTCCTGTTAGAGTTGAGTTTCATCGGATGGGCCATCCTTTGTGTTCTGACAGCGGGTATCGGATACTTCTTCTTGCTTCCTTACATGGATACGGCCATTGCCGCTTTCTATGAAGACGTGAAGAAGTGACGAGCTACGAATGACAAGTTGAATACTTCCGAACTATACCAGATTGCGAGCTGCATGCTGCAAGTGTCGTGCCGAGATGCCCTCACTCGTAGCTTGTAGCTCGTAACTAATAACTAAAAGACATGAGTAAAGGAAAACTGGCAAAGTTTGCCGACATGGCGGAGTATCCCCATGTATTTGAATATCCCTTTTCGGTGATGGACGAGGTGCCTTTTCCCATGAAGGGGCGTTGGCATAGCGACTTTTTCAAGAATAACAATCCCATTGTTCTTGAGTTGGGCTGTGGACGAGGCGAATATACCGTGGGACTCGGTCGTCTGTTCCCTGACAAAAACTTTATTGGCGTAGATATCAAAGGTGCTCGTATGTGGAGCGGAGCTACAGAATCTCTGAATGCGGGGATGACCAACGTCGCTTTCCTGCGTACCAACATTGAGATTATCGATCGCTTCTTTGCTCCCGGCGAGGTGAGCGAGATATGGCTCACCTTCAGTGACCCACAGATGAAGAAGGCAACCAAACGATTGACTTCTACTTATTTCATGAATCGCTATCGTCGTTTCTTGGTGGACAATGGCTTGATACACCTCAAGACGGACAGCAACTTCATGTATACCTATACCTGCTACATGGTGGAACACAATCGGTTGCCTGTGGAGTTCTCTACCGACGACCTCTATCACAGTGGTCTTGTGGATGATATCCTTGGTATCCGCACCTACTATGAACAGCAATGGCTCGACCGCGGACTCGCCATCAAGTACTTGAAGTTCTGCCTTCCACAGGACGGAGTCCTTGAGGAACCTGATGTGGAGATTGAGCTGGATGACTATCGCAGCTACAATCGCAGCAAACGTAGTAGCCTCGAGAAGAGTCGCTAAGCGGCTGCTGTAGTAGAAATGTAAAACATATAAAAATATAAAAAACAAACTCCCAATGACACTTTATCCCAAACTTATCCTTGACGCCTTGGCCACCGTGCGCTATCCTGGTACAGGAAAAAACATTGTAGAGGCCGGCATGGTGGAGGACAATATTCGCATCGACGGCATGAAGGTATCCTTCTCGCTCATCTTTGAGAAGCCGACCGATCCTTTTATGAAATCCATTGTCAAAGCGGCAGAAGCTGCTATTCTCACCTATGTTGGCAAGGATGTGGACATCAAAGATAATATTTCTGTAAAGACCATCCAACAGGCTCGTCCTGAGCCGGGCTATCTGCTTCCACAGGTAAAGAACATCATAGCCGTCTCCTCCGGTAAGGGTGGAGTGGGGAAGAGCACCGTGGCCACCAATCTGGCTGTTGCTCTTGCCAAAGCCGGTTATAAGGTGGGGCTTCTCGATGCCGACATTTTCGGTCCCTCGATGCCCAAGATGTTCCAAGTGGAAGATGCCCGTCCTTATGCTGAAACGATAGATGGGCGCGACTTGATAATACCGGTAGAGAAATACGGATTGAAACTTCTCTCTATAGGATTCTTCGTTGACCCTGACCAGGCTACTTTGTGGCGTGGAGGTATGGCCAGCAATGCTTTGAAACAATTGATTGCCGATGCCAATTGGGGAGAGCTCGACTATTTTCTTATCGATTTGCCACCGGGTACAAGCGACATCCATCTGACCATTGTGCAGAATCTGGCTCTTACGGGAGCTGTCGTTGTCAGCACCCCCCAGGAGGTCGCATTGGCCGATGCACGCAAGGGCATCAACATGTTCCAGAATGACAAAGTGAACGTGCCCATCCTCGGACTTGTCGAGAATATGGCGTGGTTCACTCCCGCAGAGCTACCCGATAACCGCTATTATATCTTCGGTCGGGAAGGCACCAAGCGCTTGGCAGAGGAGATGGGCGTACCCCTCTTGGGGCAAATTCCTTTGGTGCAGAGCATTTGCGAGGGCGGAGACAACGGCCTTCCCGTTGCCCTTGATGAGAATACCATCACCGGGCGCGCCTTCAACGACCTTGCTGCCTGTGTGGTCGAGCAGACTGGTCGCCGCAATGCCAGTCTGCCTCCTACGCAGATTGTCGGCATCAGTAAATAGTCCTTCGGACATGAGTCGGATATAAATATGATTGCTGTGTTATGAAGATTCTGATTGTGGAAGATGAACCTGCTTTGCAGGAGGTGGTGCGCAAATCATTGGAGAAGGAGCGCTACGTGGTGGAGGTGGCCGACACCTGTCTGGCGGCCATGCGTAAGGTGAATGCTTATGCATACGATTGCATCCTGTTGGACATTATGTTGCCTGACGGGAGCGGACTCCAGTTGCTCGAACACCTGAAGAAGTTGCAGAAGCAGGAGAGCGTGATTATCATCTCGGCCAAGGATTCGCTCGACGATAAGGTGGCGGGCCTTGAGCTGGGAGCCGATGACTATCTGCCCAAACCTTTCCATTTGGCCGAACTGCACGCCCGCATACGCAGTGTCATCCGGCGTGGACAGAGAGGGGGAGGGATGGACATTACGATAGAGAACCTCACCATCGACCCCGACAAGCACCGTGTCAGTGTGGATGGTGCGGCGCTCGACCTTGGACGCAAGGAGTATGACATCCTGCTCTACTTCGTAAACCGTCGCGGCCATTTGGTGAAGAAGGAAGTGTTGGCCGAGGCCGTGTGGGGCGATGATATGGATCAGGCTGACAGCTACGACTTCATCTACGCCCAACTGAAGAACCTTCGCCGCAAACTCTCCACCGCCGGTGCCCGTGTGGAGATAAAGACGGTGTATGGATTTGGATATAAACTAATTTAATAGGAGTAAAAGGAGTTATCACTTCTCTTCGCTCGTTAGGAGT
>CAZDAN010000035.1:0-13733 GCA_964503565.1 uncultured Bacteroides sp. | reverse complement strand
AGAGGTTGCTGATGGTCTGAGCCTGTACACCTTGCGATGCATCTACGATGAGTAGTGCCCCCTCGCAAGCCGCTATGGAGCGCGAAACCTCGTATGAGAAGTCCACGTGTCCCGGAGTGTCAATCAGGTTCAGTATGTATTTCTCCCCCTTATAGGTATATTCCATCTGAATGGCGTGACTTTTGATGGTGATGCCTCGTTCCTGTTCCAAATCCATGTTGTCGAGCATCTGTCCCTGAGTCACTTGGATGGTGTTTGTATATTCAAGCAATCGGTCGGCCAAGGTCGATTTTCCGTGGTCGATATGCGCAATGATGCAGAAATTTCTTATCTTTTCCATTGAAAAATGTATGTATCCTAACTTAATAGTGCGCAAAGATAAGAAAAAAATGCAATATGCTTGATAGAAATGAAAAAAAAAACAGTGTAATACGATGATTGTACTACACTGTTTTTATGTTTTTGAGTTTCTTTTGTTCTGCTTACTTCAGCTTAACGAACAGTTCACCTTCTACTTCTGATACGGCCACCTTGTCTTCGCGGAGCAACCAGCCCATACCAAGGAAGAAATCCTTATCAACCAATTTAGTAGCCTTTTTTACTTGCTTCTGAGTCAGGCCCTCAGTTTCGTTAAGTGCATTCCAAATCTTTCCTGCAACTTCTCCTGCTTTTTCTTGCAACATACTTACTCTTTTGTTACTTTGTTTAATTTGACATTAGTTATATTGACTGCCAGTCGCCTTGACTGGCGTTTTTGCGGTGCAAAGGTACGAAAAATATGTTATATAACATGTTTTTTGAGGAAAAGTTTTCGTTTTTATGCACAAATATTTAAAAAAAATGATTACTGAGGGTGTTTTTTCAGGTAGTTAGCCCATATTCGGGCCGTTTCTTCCACAATTTGTGAGCAGGGGCGCTTAGCGTAGTATTGGGTGGTGCGTGCTTCGGGTGTGGGAAGTGTGTCGGCCGTACGGCTCAGTCCCAAGAGGTCGGCACAAGTGAGCGAGCCATTTGCCTGCTTGAACTCCTCGGCCAATTGTTGCACGAGGGTATAGTTGGCGGCTTTTCCTTCACGATCAGAGGGATTGGTGCTGCCCGTCTCAAGGCCCGCAAGGAGGAAAAGGCCGCAGGCGGCTCCGCACGTTTGACGCATACGCCCTATCCCCCCCCCAAAGGAGGCGGACATGCGCAGGGCTTGCTCCTCGGTGAAGCCGTAGAGGGGAGCGAAGGCGCAGACAACGGATTGGGAGCAGTTGAAGCCCGATTTGAAGAGTTCGACCGCGCGTGCGACACAGGCATCGAGTTCGGTGGGTGTGGGGAGTTGGGTCATAGATTTCATTGTTTCAACGATTCATACACGAAATCCAACACGGGTGCATTTGTTGAATCATTGGTGTGATAGACGTAGCGGAAGGAGAGCCCGTCTTGGATGTAGGGAAGCATGTCGGGCGCGTTCAGGAGGCGTTCGTGAATTTGCTGGCGGAGCATCTCTTCGTTGGTCTTGAGGGTGGAGTCTGTCACGCCGTTTACCTTATAATAATAGGTAAAGCGGTGGTCAGAAGGGACGTACACCATGCTGTCCATCGTGGTGTTGGCATCGATGGACATGGGGCACTGGGCGGTTGTTTCACGGGCTTCGCGGGCGTAGCGTTCGGCTTTTGTCTCCTTGTGGCAGGACAGGGTGACGAACATCAATGCGATAATTATAGGGATAAGATTTTTTTTCATCTTTTCTTTATTTTAACTCGTGGACAAACTACGAAGTGCCTGACAAAGTTGGTCGGGGCACGATGTGGGGCGGTGGTTGCACTGAATGCCTTCGAGACGCTCGATTACGTCGGATACTTTCATGCCCGTCACCAATTTACAGATGCCTTGCAGATTGCCGTTGCATCCGCCATAGAATTGTACGTGGCGGACGATGCCGTCCTCCACATCCACGTTGATGTGGCTCGAACAGGTTCCTTGGGTTTTGTAGGATGTTTTCATTGTTTTTTAGTGATGAGCTACAAGTTACGAGCTACAAATGGTTACGCGACATTGAATCCTTCACTCGTAACTTGTAGCTCGTCACTCGTAGCTGAATGTGATTACTCCTCTTCGGGCTTCATGTTCGTATAGACCGTCTGCACGTCGTCAAACTCTTCGAGACGTTCAACCATCTTGTCGATGGTGGCGCGCTGTTCTTCGGTCACCTCCTTCTGGTCGTTGGGGATGTAGGTGAACTCTCCACCGACATCCTCGAATCCACCTTCCTCAAGGTGCTTCTGGATGGCCGAGAAGCTGGTGGGTGCACCATAGATGGTGATTGTACCCTCTTCGTCATCTTCTTCGTAATCCTCCTCTACGTCGAAGTCTATCATTTCGAGGATGAACTCTTCCATGTCCATGCCGTCCTTCTTCTTGAAGGTAAACACACACTTGTGGTCGAAGAGGAATGCAAGTGAACCGGTGGTACCAAGGTTACCACCGAACTTGTTGAACACCGAGCGCACGTCGGCAACGGTGCGGGTGGTGTTGTCGGTGAGTGTGTCCACGAACACGGCCACTCCGTGAGGGCCATATCCTTCGTAGGTCATGCTTTTGTAGTCGCTCTGGTCTTTACCCATGGCGTTCTTGATGGCACGCTCGATATTGTCCTTCGGCATGTTTTCACGCTTACAAGTGGCGATGATTGAACGCAATGTGGGGTTTGTGTCGGCATCGGGGCCTCCGGCCTTCACGGCAATGGCAATCTGCTTACCCAGGCGGGTAAAGGTTTTGGCCATGTGGCCCCATCTCTTCATTTTGGCAGCTTTTCTGTATTCAAATGCTCTTCCCATTGTTGATTTATGATTTATGATTTATGATTTTTTGTTTTATCGCAATTTTGCCTGCAACTTATTCTCCAAGTTGGCAATGATTTTGCCCATAATCTTGTCGATTTGCTTGTCGTTGAGCGTGGCGTTTTCGTCCTGCAGGAGGAAGCTCACAGCGTAGCTTTTCTTTCCGGCTTCGAGGTTTTTGCCTTCATAGACGTCGAAGAGGGCGACCTCCTTAAGGAGCTTGCGCTCGCTTTCGTAGGCAATCTTTTCGATGTCGGCAAATTGTACGGCCTTGTCGATGAGCAGGGCGAGGTCGCGCTTCACGGCGGGGTATTTGCTCAGCTCCTTGTAGCTCACCTTCTGGTTCTTGATGGCGCGCATCAGCTCTTTCCAGTTGAGCTCGGCGTAGTAGACCTCGTTGTCGATGTCGAACTTGCGCTGGATTTTCTTGGTGATGATGCCGATGGTGGCAAGGAGTTTTCCGCCACGGGTGTGGATGGTGATGGCGTTAGCGAAGATATCGTTGGCCAGTGTGCCGAAGACCACGGCGCTGAGGTTAAGGCCGAGGCGTGCGAAGATGTTGAGCACGTAGGCCTTCAGTTCGAACACCGAGGTGGCTTCGTCGGCATGGGCCCACGAGTTGTTCACGCGCTTGCCGGTCACCCAAAGGCCGAGCAGACTCTTCTCCTGATAGGGTGCAAGCACTTTCTCGTCGTCCTTCTTCTCGGCATTGTAGCTGTAGCATGTGCCGTATTCAAAGAACTTCAGGTCGGCACTCTTACGGTTGGCATTGTGCATGATGCTCTCGAGTCCACCGAAGAGGAGTGTCTGACGCATCACGTTTAAATCATTACTCAGCGGGTTCATCAGGCGCACGAGGTTGGTGGCGGGATAAGTCTCCAACCCGTCGTAGTAGGCCGATGCGGTGAGTGAGTTGTTGAGGATTTCGTTGAATCCGCAACCAACCAATTGCTCGGCCACGAGATTCTGCAACTTGTGGCTCTTGTCGGCTTCGCCCTTGGTGGTAAGGCTCGACTTCAGGGTGGTGGGGATTTCTACATTATTATATCCATAAATTCGCAGGATGTCCTCCACCACGTCGCACGGACGCTGTACGTCCACGCGGTAAGCGGGCACCTGAAGAGTGATTCCTTCGCTTGTTTCGCTCACAATCTTCATCTCCAGCGAGGTGACGATGCTCTTTACCGTGTCGGCGGGAATCTCCTTTCCGGCCAGCATGTTCACGTAGGCATAGTCAAGCTCTACGTGGAAGTCGTTGATGGGGTTGGGATAGACGTCGGCCAGTTCCATCGAGATGGTTCCTCCGGCCAGTTCCTTCACGAGCAGGGCCGCCTGCTTGAGGGCATAGATGCAACCGTTGGGGTCGATGCCACGCTCGAAACGGAAACTGGCATCGGTGCTTAGGCCGTGGCGACGTGCGCTCTTGCGGATGCTTGTGGGGTTGAAGTAGGCGCTCTCGAGGAAGACGTTCTTTGTCTCCTCCGTCGTGCCCGACTCGAGGCCACCGAACACACCACCGATGCACATGGGCTCTTCGGCGTTGCAAATCATCAGGTCGCGCTCGCTGAGCTTGCGCTCCACTTCGTCGAGTGTGACGAACGGTGTGCCCTCGGGCATGGTCTTCACCACCACGGTGCCACCCTTGATTTTGTCAGCATCGAAGGTGTGCAGGGGTTGTCCGTAGGCGTGGAGGATGTAGTTGGTGATGTCCACAATGTTGTTGATGGGTCGCAGGCCGATAAGGCGCAATTTGTTTTGCAACCACTCGGGGCTCTCCTTCACGGTCACTCCCTTCACGGTCACTCCCGCATAGCGCGGACAAGCCTCGGTGTTCTCTACGCGGATGGTGATGGGCAGTTCGTTGTTATCTACACTGAATGCATCGCACGAGGGGCGTGTCAGAGATGCCTCCCTACCCTGCTGGACGAGCCATGCATAGAGGTCGCGAGCCACACCGTAGTGTGAGCAAGCGTCGGCACGGTTAGGGGTAATATCGACTTCAATCACATAGTCGCTCTTGATGCCATAGTAGTCCTTGACAGGTGTGCCAGGCACTGCATCTGCAGGAAGCACAATGATGCCATCGTGACTGGTGCCAATGCCGATTTCATCTTCGGCACAAATCATACCGTTCGACTCTACACCGCGGAGTTTCGATTTCTTGATGGTGAAGCACTCGTCGCCATCGTAGAGTTTTGTGCCCAGTGTGGCTACCACCACCTTTTGACCAGCAGCTACGTTGGGCGCACCACACACGATTTGCAAAGGTTCGCCACTTCCGAGGTTCACAGTGGTCACGTGCATGTGGTCGCTATTGGGGTGCTCCTCGCAAGTCAACACTTCACCAATGACGATGCCTTCAAGGCCGCCCTTGATTGTCTGCACCTCTTCCACCGAACCCACTTCGAGGCCGATGGAGGTCAGCGCGGCCGACACCTCTTCAGGAGTCATGTCAAAGCTCACATATTCTTTGAGCCAATTGTAAGATATATTCATACGCGTATGTTATTTTATATATTTTTCTTTTTTTAAAGACGTGCAAAGGTAATGCTTTCTATTGAAAAAACCGAAATATAAGTGGCGAAAAGTGTGTTTTTGCTACTTATATCTCGGTTTTATAGCCTATTCTTGACGAATAACATCTCGGTTTTCGTGGCTTGGGCACCCATGTTATCAAAATGGTACTCCCTCAACGGGGCCGGCACCGAAGGGCATATTGTCCGGTATGGGAGGCGGTGGTGCTGTGGGGGGTGGTACGGCTGAGGCGGATGTAGAAGGGGAGTTCATCCGCGAGCCGAGCATCTGTTGTTCGCCAGGCAGGGGGATGAGGGTGTCGTCGTCGGGATTTTGGAAGCGGGCAAATTCCCCACGGAAGCGCAGGAGGACATCGCCCACGGCACCGTTACGATGTTTGGCAATGATGATTTCGGCCATACCACGAAGGTCGCGTCCCTTGTCGTCTTGATAGATTTTATAGTATTCGGGACGATGGATGAAGCACACCATGTCGGCATCCTGTTCGATGGCACCGGATTCGCGCAGGTCGCTGAGCTGAGGACGCTTGCCCTCGTTTCCGTCGCGTTGCTCTACACCACGGTTGAGCTGTGAAAGGGCAATGATGGGGATGTTCAGCTCTTTGGCCAATCCCTTGAGCGAACGCGAGATGGTGGAGACCTCTTCTTGTCGGCTACCGTAGCTCATGCCCGAGGCGTTCATCAGCTGGAGGTAGTCGATGATGATGATTTTCACCCCATGTTCGCGCACCAGTCGGCGGGCTTTGGTGCGGAGTTCGAAGACGCTGAGCGAGGGGGTGTCATCGACGTACAACGGAGCTCCCATGAGGTCTTTGAGTCGATAGTCGAGCTGTCCCCACTCGTAAGGGGCGAGTTGTCCGCTTTTGATTTTCTCGCCGGGGATTTCGCAGACGTTCACGATGAGACGGTTGACCAATTGCACGTTGCTCATTTCAAGCGAGAACATGGCCACGGGCACACGGTTGGTGACGGCTATGTTCTTGGCCATGGAGAGTACGAAAGCGGTTTTTCCCATAGCTGGTCGGGCGGCAATGATGATGAGGTCGGAGTTCTGCCATCCGCTGGTCATTTTGTCGAGGGCGTGAAAGCCACTTTCGAGTCCGCTGAGACCGTCGGTGCGAGCGGCGGCTTTCTGCAACATTTCGTAGGCATCCTTAATGACGGGGTCAATCTGCGTGTAGTCCTTCTTCATGTTCTGTTGCGAGATTTCGAAGAGCTTGCCTTCGGCCTCCTGCATCAGGTCGTCCACGTCCTGAGTCTCGTCAAATGCCTTGCCTTGTATGGTGCTGGTGTAGGTAATCAGTTCGCGTGCCAGGCGCTTCTGTGCAATGATTCGCGCGTGGTACTCGATGTGGGCACTGGATGCCACCTTTCCGCTCAGTTGGGTGATGTAGAAGGGGCCGCCTGCCTCTTCAAGTTCGCCGGTGGAGCGCAATTGCTCGGTGACGGTGAGGATGTCCACCGGCTTTTGTTGCAAGGCCAGCGTGGTGATGGCGCGGTAGAGCAACTGGTGGCGGTGCTCGTAGAAGGATTCGGGTTTCAGTATGTCGCTTACCAACGAATAGGCATCGCTCTCAATCATCAGTGCACCCAATACCACTTCTTCCAATTCGGGGGCTTGGGGTTGCAGGTGGCCGTATTCGCCTGTAACAGGTGCGGCGGGTGTTTTGCGCGTGTTGCGCGTGGTTCTTCGGGTTTCAGCCATAATATAGTATGTTTGTTATTGATTAGAGAATGGAGTGCAAAGATAAGGGATTATTTTGGTGAACAGTGGGTGATTAAGCGTGTTTTTTGAACACCATAGGGCTTTATTCTTGTTCAAAAACCATCCAGCCACCTCATAATGATAGAGATAGCATGTTGATAGTTTTTCTTTTGCGTTTCTTCTATCCTTCAATCTCTCCTAATTCAAACCAACGCATGGTTTTCTTCTCCAATTCTTCGGTGAGCAGGGGCAGGCGCTTCGATTTCTCAGTTAGTTCGTCCACCGAGAGTGTGCCACTACAAAGGGCGGCTTCGATAGCGGACTTCTCGGCTTCAAGGGCTGCAATTTCCTGTTCGAGTTGCTCAAATTCGCATTTCTCCTTGAAACTCATTCGCTTGCGTTCGGTTTGTGGGGCTTTCTGCTTGTTGGGTGCCTCTTTTTCTTTGGATTTCGAGGCTTCGCGTTCGAGTTGCTTGCGCTCTTCCTTCCACTCGCGATAGCGACTATAGTTGCCGGGGAAATCGCGGATGTCGCCTTGCCCTTGGAAGACGAGCAGGTGGTCGACCACCTTGTCCATAAAGTAGCGGTCGTGACTGACGACGATGACGCACCCCTTGAAGTGGCTCAGATACTCTTCGAGGATTTGCAGAGTGACGATGTCGAGGTCGTTCGTAGGCTCGTCGAGCACGAGGAAGTTGGGGTTGCGCATCAGCACCGTGCAGAGGTAGAGACGTCGGCGCTCGCCACCACTGAGTTTGTAAACATAGCTGTACTGATTCTCGGGTGTGAAGAGGAAGTGCTGGAGGAATTGCGAAGCGGTGAGGCGTTGTCCATTGCCAAGCTCGACGACTTCGGCAATGTCGCGCACTACATCGATAACCTTCATCTGCTCATCGAATTGAAGCCCTTCTTGAGAATAATACCCAAAACGCACTGTTTCTCCGATGTCTATCGTGCCGCTATCGGGGGCGACAATACCCATCAACATCTTGATGAAGGTGCTCTTTCCCGTGCCGTTGTTTCCCACGATGCCCATCTTCTCGTAGCGGGCAAAGGTGTAGCTGAAATCGTCGAGAATCTTCAAGTCGCCCCAACTCTTGTAGAGGTGGTCGGCTTCAAATATTTTTGAACCGATGTAGGAGGCCTTCATCTGTAGGTTTACCAGGCGATTGTCGATGCGCTTTTTGGCCACTTTCTCCAGCTCATAGAAGGCCTCTTCGCGATAGCGTGCCTTGTGTCCGCGTGCTTGTGGTTGGCGACGCATCCAGTCGAGCTCGGTGCGATAGAGGTTGTTGGCGCGGGCGATTTCGAGGTTAGTTGCATCGATGCGCTCCTGTCTCTTCTCAAGGTAGTAGCTGTAGTTTCCTTTATAACTGTAAACTTGCCGGTTATCAATCTCGATGATTTCAGAGCACACGCGGTCGAGGAAATAGCGGTCGTGAGTCACCATCAGCAGAGTGAGGTTTCCGCGCCGCAGATACTCTTCGAGCCATTCGGTCATCTCGAGGTCGAGGTGGTTGGTGGGCTCGTCGAGGATAAGGAAATCTGGCTCGGTGATGAGGGCGTTGGCCAATGCCACGCGCTTGAGTTGTCCGCCTGATAGTTGGCTCACGGGCTGGTCGAAGTCGCGTATTTTCAGTTGCGAAAGGATTTGTTTCACCTTCCGCTCGTAGTCCCACGCCTTTTCGTGCTCCATGCGGGCAAGCAGCTCTTCGAGGCCTGGGTTGCCGGGGGTCTCCATGCAATGTTCGTACTCCTTGATGAGTTGGGTGACGGGGCTTGATTGCCAAAAGCAGGCCTCCAGCACCGTAAGTTCGGCGGGATAGACGGGCGATTGCTCGAGGTAACCCACGCGCACGTCGCGACGATAGGTGATTTTTCCTTCGTCGTAACCCTCCTTGCCGGAGAGTATATTTAATAAGGTGGTCTTTCCGCTACCGTTCTTGGCTATGAGGCCGATTCGTTGTCCCTCGGCAAGGCCGAAACTGATGCCTTCAAAAAGCACGAGGTCACCGAATGATTTCGTCAGGTTCTCCACCTGTAGGATAGGATTTACGGTGGCCATTATGAGTGTGATTTAATCAGTTCTTCGTACACCTTCTTCAAGTCGCATCCGCCCTCTTCCTTAATGTGGCGGGTCAGAATTTCGGCAGGATTCACCACCTTTTCGCCGATGCGGAGGGCGGGATATTCGTGGCTTCCGTCAATGACACTCACCCACTCTACCCCATCCATCTCGTCGGTGAAGAAGCAACCGAGCACAAGAGCCAGACGTTTGATGTTTGAGGGATTCAGTTTGATTTTTCCTTCGTCAATCAGGCGTTGCAAATGGGCAATGCCGGTGGCGGTGTCCACACTCGAGAAATCCTTCTTCAGCGCTTGTTTCACCTCCTTTTGCGTCTGTTCGTATGCTTGGTTGATTGCGGCCACTTCCATCAGGCGTACGGGGATTGCCTCGTGACACTGGGGGATGGCGGGATTCATCAATCGTATCGAAGCAAGCACCTGCCGGGCTTCGTCAGTGGAAGCACCCTTGGCACAAGTGAAGGTGGCGTAGATGGCCATCTGCCTTTCGCCCGTCACCCAAAAGTGCGAGGTGTACCATTCGTTGCCCTCCTGAAAGGTTTCGCGACTATAGGCGAACTCGTGGCGACCGATGGTCACCAGTTGTGCGTCGGCATACTGGGCCAATTCGTCGCGCAAGGCATTGCGGGCAAAGTCGGGCGACTTGTCCATGGCAGCCGAGATACGGAAATTACCCGTCCATGAGGCGGGATTGTAGAAGAGAAAGCTGCCCGCTTCGTCTTCAAATTCGTGCCAGGTATCGGGATATTCGATGGAGAACCACGAGCCGGGGGATATGTATTTCTTCATACGCTTGTTTCCTTTTTGAGAGGTTATATTCCTGAAAATCTTGTTCACACACGTGCGTTTTTTCTCCCCTACGGGGAAAAAGTTTTTTTCCTGCCTGCTAAAAAATCTGTTGACCTTAACTCAAAGCTGAGTCAACCTTAATCCAAGGCAAAGCCAACCTTAACCCAAGGCTGGACATTCCCCTTCGTTGTTGCGGAGTTTTTAGCAGCCGCGAAAATACAACACTTTTTTCAATTGGGAAAGAAAAAAGGCCGACTTTCCCGAAAATATGTTGAAGAACATAAAAATGAGTATGCAATATATGAAAAATAATTTGTTACTTTGCGACGTTTTTTACTCTAATATCATTTATTAACGTTAAACAGAGCTATGATTAATAGATTCATTTTGAACGAAGTTGCATACTTCGGCCCGGGCGCACGTGAGGTGTTGCCTCAGGAAATCAAGCGATTAGGATTGAACAAGGCATTCGTTGCCACAGATAAGGACTTGCTGAAATTCGGCGTGGCCGACAAGGTATTGAAGGTGTTGGAAGGCGCAGGAATCCCCTACGTGGTGTTCAGCGACATCAAGCCTAACCCCACGGTGAGCAACGTGAACGCCGGTGTGAAGGCTTTTGCCGAGTCAGGTGCCGACTTCATCCTGGCCATCGGTGGCGGTTCATCCATCGATACGTCTAAGGCCATCGGTATCATTACTAATAATCCCGAGTTTGCCGACGTGGTTTCGCTGGAAGGCGTGGCTCCCACAAAGAAGAAGTCAGTGCCCATCATTGCCCTGCCCACCACGGCCGGTACGGCTGCTGAGGTGACCATCAACTACGTGATTACCGATGAGGTGAACGAGAAGAAAATGGTGTGTGTTGACCCCAATGACATCCCTGCCATTGCCATTGTGGATGCTGAATTGATGTACACGTTGCCCAAGAGCCTGACCGCTTCAACCGGACTTGATGCGCTGACTCACGCCATCGAAGGCCTTATCACCAAGGGCGCTTGGGAGATGAGCGATATGTTTGAAATCAAGGCCATCGAAATGATTGCCCGCTATCTGGAAACGGCCGTAAACGAGCCGAACAATGCTGAAGCACGCAACGGTATGGCCGTGGCTCAGTACATAGCCGGTATGGCATTCTCTAACGTAGGACTTGGCGTTGTGCATGGTATGGCTCACCCGTTGGGTGCCATTTTCGACGTGCCTCATGGCGTGGCCAATGCCCTGTTGCTTCCCACCATCATGGAGTTCAATGCGCCCGCTGCCCTCGACAAGTATGTGGACATTGCCAAGGCCATGAACGTATATAAAGAAGGTATGAGCAAGGAAGAAGCCGCTGATGCTGCTTGTGAAGCCGTGCGCCAGCTCTCTGTCCGCGTGGGCATTCCCCAGCACTTAAGCGAAATCGGCATCAAGGAAGAAGATCTTCCCAAGTTGGCCAAGTCGGCCTTTGCCGATGTCTGCACACCGGGCAATCCGCGCGAAGTGACCGAGGAAATCATCCTTGACCTTTACAAAAAAGTGTTGTAAGGAGATAACAAAAAATATGTTTTTATCCTTGAAGCGTACCTCTATGAAGAGGTGCGCTTCATTATTTTACGAAGATTTGCGTTAATTCACGTTAACTATTCGTCTATTCGCGCGATATTATTTATCTTTGTTGCGTTATTACATAACAAGAGACAATTTGTATAGCATAAAATAGTGTATATGACCGCATCAGATAGCATTGTCATCATTCCTACGTACAACGAGAAGGAGAATATCGAGAACATTATCCGCGCCGTCTTCGGCTTGGAAAAAGCGTTTCACATCCTTGTCATCGAGGATGGCTCGCCCGACGGGACGGCTACCATCGTGAAGGAGTTGCAGAAGGAATTTCCCGAACGCCTCTTCATGATAGAGCGCACGGGTAAACTGGGCCTTGGCACTGCCTACATCACCGGTTTCAAGTGGGCCATCAAGCATAAGTATGACTACGTGTTCGAAATGGACGCCGACTTCTCGCACAATCCCAACGATTTGCCGCGCCTCTATTCGGCTTGTGCCGATGAAGGGTACGACTTGGCCATCGGCTCGCGTTACGTCAGTGGGGTGAATGTGGTGAACTGGCCTATGGGACGTGTGTTGATGAGCTACTACGCCTCCAAGTACGTCCGCCTTGTCACCGGTGTGAAGATTCACGACACAACGGCCGGATTCAAGTGCTATCGTCGCCGTGTGTTGGAGACCATCAACCTCGACGAAATCCGTTTCAAGGGGTATGCTTTCCAAATCGAGATGAAATATACCACCTACAAGTGTGGATTCAAGATAAAGGAAGTTCCCGTCATCTTTATCAACCGCGAATTGGGAACCTCCAAAATGAGCGGTGGCATCTTCAGCGAAGCCATGTTCGGCGTGATGCGCCTGCGTTGGGACGGATGGTTCAAGAAATATCCTAAACCCGTTGACAATCAATAACCCCATCCGATAACTGATGAGAACTATCATTCGCAACGCCACCCTTGTGAACGAAGGGATGTGTCGCAAGGGACACTTGATTATTGAGGACGAACGCATTGCCGAAGTCCTCTCAACCGACGACTCTCCTACCCTTGCATTTGATGTGGATATTGATGCCTCGGGCATGTATCTGTTGCCCGGTGTGATTGACGACCACGTACATTTTCGTGACCCGGGCCTTACCCATAAGGCCGACATGGAGAGCGAAAGCCGGGCCGCTGCAGCCGGTGGAGTGACTTCGTACATGGACATGCCCAACACACAACCACAGACCACCTCGTTGGAAGCGCTTGATGCGAAATTTGCCGATGCGGCCGGGAAAAGCCGGGTAAATTATACCTTCTTCTTCGGAGCCACCAACGACAATGCCTCTCTGCTCCCCTGCTTGGACAAGCGCCGTGTGTGTGGCGTGAAGCTCTTCATGGGTTCCAGCACCGGCAATATGCTGGTGGACAAGCAGGAAACTCTGAAAAAAATCTTTTCCGAAGCGGGGATGCTCATTATGGCGCATTGCGAAGACCAACAGATTATACAAGCCAACACCGAGGCTCTGACGGCCCAGTATGGAGAAGACCCCGACGTGAAGTTTCATCCCACACTCCGTAGCGAAGAGGCGTGTTTCCGCTCTACGGCTCAAGCCGTTGGATTGGCGCGTGAGACAGGTGCCCGCCTCCACATTGCCCACGTGAGCACTGCCCGCGAACTGGAGCTCTTCTCTCCTGCCCCCTTGACGACCGACAAACACATCACGGCCGAGGCCTGTGTGGCTCATCTCTATTTTACCGAAAACGATTATGCCCGCTTGGGCACACGCATAAAGTGTAACCCCGCCATCAAGACGGAAACCGACCGTAAGGCACTTCGAAAGGCCTTGAATGACGGGCGGATAGATGTCATCGGCACTGATCACGCCCCTCACCTGATTGCCGAAAAGCAGGGCGGATGCCTGAAGGCCGTGTCGGGGATGCCCATGGTGCAGTTCTCGCTCGTCACGATGCTGGAGTTGGTGGACGAAGGGGTGTTGGAACTTCCCACATTGGTGGAGAAAATGTGTCATGCTCCTGCCCGACTTTTTCAGATAAAAGAACGCGGCTATTTGCGCCCGGGTTACAAGGCCGACCTCGTGTTGGTGTCTCCCGACTCTCCTTGGACGGTGACGTCCGATAGGATTCTTAGCAAGTGCGGTTGGAGTCCGATGGAAGGCCATACCTACCGTTGGAGGGTTGAGCAGACGTTTGTCAACGGCCAATCGGTTTATGCCGGTGGACAGGTTAATGACGAGGTGCGCGGTCAACG
>CAZDAN010000034.1:0-14203 GCA_964503565.1 uncultured Bacteroides sp. | reverse complement strand
GGTCGTACTCAGCATCGCTACCGCCTATGTGTTGCCTCATGGCACCATCGCTACTCAGTCTGTTCTTCAGGAAGAGGCACAGAGCGAGAACATGGTGAACCCGGTGACTGTACCCGGATTCGACGCTTCTCAGGCGACTCCCGCCGAGGCTCCCGCTGAGACACCTGCTGAAACTCCCGCTCAGTAAGGAACAGGACAAGAGCGCGTCGCGCGTCTTTCTCTTCCCCCGCAAACCGTAGGGGCAGGGGATGGCATAAGAAAAATGCAGATGTCGTGCGCAGAGGAAAGATTCTTCTGTGCACGGCTTCTGTATTTTTCTTTTTATAACACCAATGGAGGGCGTTTGTTCGATAAAAACGCTGTTATCCGCCCTTTATGGGGACGAGAATCACAGAAAACGGGAGTTTGGCTTTGCCGTTCGTGTGAAAATGCCTATATTTGCCCGGCTTAAACTGATGAATGAACTGACTGACTTTATGGATAATAGACAAAACAGACTTTTCAAAGGCCTTGTGTACGCCCTTTTTCTATTGATGATAGGCAGTGCCGATGCTCTTGCCCGACGGGCGAAGGGGCCACGGGTAAGTGTGGACGGCCTGCGGGTGGAGAACCTGACCAATCCGCTGGGCATTGATGCTCTGTCTCCGCGGTTCAGCTGGCGCATCGTCTCCGACGAGCGCGATGTGATGCAACAGAGCTACCACATCCTGGTGGCCTCCTCGCCCGAGAAGCTGGCCGAGGGGAAAGGCGACTTGTGGGATTCGCAAGTGGTGCAAAGCGACTCCTCCCTGTGGGTGTCGTACCGGGGAAAGACCTTGAAGAGCAACCAACGCGCCTGGTGGAAGGTGAGAGTGAACACCACCGTGGGCGAAACGGCGTGGAGCGAACCCGCCCGTTGGAGCATGGGACTGCTGATTGAAAATCATTGGTCGGGCCGCTGGATTGGGCTTGACAAGGCCATGCCGTGGGAGAGCGAGACACAATGGAGCCGCTTGGGCGCACGCTACGTGCGCCACGAGTTTGCCATCGACAAACCGGTGAAGCAGGCCACCCTCCACGTCTGCGGACTCGGCCTCTACGAGGCCTTCATCAACGGCCAGCGTGTGGGAAACCAGGTGTTGGCACCTGCTCCGACGGATTATCGCAAAACCATCTTCTACAACACCTACGATGTCACCGACCTCCTCTCCGACTCGGCTAATGCCATCGGCTTCGCCCTTGGCAACGGACGCTTCTATCACATGCGTCAGGACTTCAAGCCCTACAAGGCGCCTAACTTCGGCTATCCGAAGGTGCGCGCAAACCTTATTATAGAATATCAGGGTGGGGGACGCCGGGTGGTGGTCACCGACGACCGCACGTGGAAACTGACGGCTGACGGCCCCATCCGCACGAATAACGAATACGACGGCGAAGAGTACGACGCCCGCAAGGAGTTGGGCGAATGGGCATGTCCCGGCTACGACGACAGCCAGTGGATGCCCGCCCAGCGCGTGAGCGTCCCCGACGGAACCCTGCGCGCGCAGATGATGCCCGCCATGAAGGTGCTCGACCGCGTGAAGCCCCTTTCCCTCACTCCCCTTGGCGACAAACAGATAATCGACATGGGACAGAACATGGTGGGATGGCTGCGCCTCACCAACCTGACGGGACATGCCGCGGGCGACACCATACGCCTGCGCTTTGCCGAGCGGTTGCAGGCCGACGGTTCGCTCTACATGGACAACTTGCGCGATGCTCGGGTGACCGACCTCTATGTGTGCAACGGACACGAGACCGACTCCCATTCGTGGGCGCCCACCTTTGTCACCCACGGTTTCCGCTACGTGGAGGTGACGGGTATGCCCGATGCTTCGCCGGACGACTTTGTGGGCGAGGTGGTTTCCGATGAAATGGACATTACCGGCTCTTTCGAATGTAGCGACACCTTAGTAAACCGCATCTATCGTAACGCCTATTGGGGCATCCTCGGCAACTACAAGGGAATGCCCATCGACTGCCCCCAACGCAACGAACGCCAACCCTGGTTGGGCGACCGCACTCGCGGCGCCTTGGGCGAAAGCTACATCTTCGGCAACGAACGCCTCTATGCCAAGTGGATGGACGACATCCGCGAGTCGCAACGCTCCGACGGGCTCATCCCCGACGTGGCACCCGCCTATTGGAACTACTACACGGGCGATGTCACCTGGCCGGCCGCGCTCCCCTTCATCTGCGACATGCTCTACACCCAATACGGCAATGTGCAGCCCATCCTCCGCAACTACCCGGCCATCAGCAAGTGGACCGACTTCCTTTGGAGCGAATCGATGCGCGACAACCTCATCACCAAAGACAAGTACGGCGACTGGTGCGTACCGCCCGAAAAGCTGAACCTCGTGCACAGTCAGGACCCCGCCCGCAAGACGGATGGCGTACTCATCGCCTCGGCCTACTACGTGAAGCAGCTGCAACTGATGGAGAAGTTTGCCCGCCTGCAAGGGCTGTCCGCCGAGGCCGGGAAGTGGAATCTTCGCCAAACTCAAGTCATCGAGGCATTCAACAAACGTTTCCTCACGGTGAAGCGAGGCACTTCGCCACGCCCCGACCACATCCTTTATCCCGACAGCATTTATTATGGAAACAATACGGTGACGGCCAACCTCCTGCCTTTGGCATTCGGCATGGTACCCGCTGAACACGAGGACGCTGTCTTCCGTCACGTGTTGGCCAAACTGCTGCCCGCGCCCAATTGCATACCCGCCATCTCGTGCGGAGTCATCGGCGTGCAGTGGCTGATGACGGAACTCAGCCGTCGCGGCCGGGCCGACGTGGCCTTTGCCTTGGCTTCGGCCAATTACTATCCCTCGTGGGGCTACATGGTACAGAACGGAGCCACCACCATTTGGGAGTTGTGGAACGGCGACAAGGCCGACCCCTCGATGAACAGCGGCAACCACGTGATGCTGCTGGGCGATCTGGTGACGTGGATGTACGAATACGTCGGCGGTATCCGCCCGAGCGAGAAGGAGGGCCGGCAGGCGTTCAAGCACATCGTACTGAAACCCTCGTTCGACATCCCCGACCTCAGTTTTGCCCGCGTCTCATACGAAACGCCCTACGGACGGGTGCAGAGCCATTGGACGAAGACGGTGACGGAGTATGCATGGGACATCACCGTGCCTTGCAACACCACGGCCACCGTCTGCCTGCCCGACGGCACACAGCAGCAGGTCGGCTCGGGAGCCTATCATTTCGAAGGCGCTCTGCCCAAGGTGCATCCCGCTGTGGTGGAGAACCAGTTCCTCTACCAGACGGCCTCCTTCCCCGAGTGCCATAGTGCCACCATCGTGGAGCTGAAGAACGGCGACCTGTTGGCCACCTACTTCGGAGGCACCAAGGAGCGCAACCCCGACGTCTGCATCTGGACAAGCCGCAAGCCCAAAGGAAAGAGCGAGTGGCAAGCCCCGCAACTGGTGGCCGATGGCGTCTTCTGCGAGCGCATCCGCTCGGCCTTCAGCGACGAGGAGATAGCTGCCGGCTTGGAACGCAAGGCATGTTGGAACCCCGTACTGTTTGAAACCCCCAAGGGAGAGCTGCTCCTCTTTTATAAAATAGGTGTCAACGTGGCCGACTGGACGGGGTGGCTCATCCGCTCGAAGAACAACGGCAAGAGCTGGTCGGAGCCCGAGGCCCTGCCCGAAGGCTTCTTAGGCCCCATCAAGAACAAGCCCGTCGTGGTGGACGGTAAGATTATCTGTCCCTCCAGCACCGAAGTGGGCGGATGGAAACTCCACTTCGAAATCTCCGACGACTGGGGAAAGACGTGGCGCATGGTCGGCCCCATCCCCGCCGACTTGGCTCTGCACACACAGGATGTGGCTCCCGACGGACTTTCGGGCGACTCCACCAAGCTGAAGCCCCTCATCACCATCCAGCCCGCCATTCTGCAACTGGCCGACGGCCGCTTGCAAGCCTTGGCCCGCACACGTAACGGCTTTATGGCCACTACCTATAGCGACGACAGGGGCGAGACGTGGAGCCAAGTGACACTGATGAAGAACCTTCCGCAGAACAATTCCGGCCTCGATGCGGTGACCGCCGACGATGGCCGTCATTTCCTCATTTACAACAACTTCTTCACCATTCCATCCACCCCGAAGGGAGTGCGCACACCGGTGGACATTGCCTGGTCGGCCGACGGACGGCAGTGGCAGCATGTCATCTGCCTCGAGGACAGTCCCGTGAAGCAGTATTCCTACCCCTCTATCATTCAGGGGAGCGACGGAATGCTCCATTGCGTCTATACATGGCGCCGCCAGCGTGTCAAGTATGTAAAGATTGACCCTTCGCTGCTGGGAAGGTAAGAAGAAATTTAATCTAACAAAGATGCTTAGCAAGTATAAACTGAATCAGCTCTACTTCAAGGACACGTCGTTCGCCAACCTGATGACGCGGCGTATCTTCAACGTGCTTCTCATCGCCAATCCCTACGATGCCTTCATGCTGGAGGACGACGGGCGCGTGGACGAGAAGATATTCAACGAGTACATGAACCTGAGCCTTCGCTATCCGCCGCGCTTCACCCAAGTGTCAACCATGGAAGAGGCGCAGGAGAAGTTGGAAACCACGACGTTTGACCTCGTCATCTGTATGCCGGGCACCGACAACAACGATGCCTTCGACATTGCCCGCAGCATCAAACAGCAGTACGCCGACACGCCCATCGTGGTGCTCACCCCCTTTTCGCACGGCATCACCCGACGGATGCAGAACGAAGACCTCAGTATCTTTGAATACGTCTTCTGCTGGTTGGGAAACACCGACCTCTTGCTCTCCATCATCAAGCTCATCGAGGACAAGATGAACCTCGAACACGACATCAACGAGGTGGGTGTGCAGATGATTCTCCTGGTGGAGGACTCCATCCGCTTCTACTCCTCGGTGCTTCCCAATCTGTATAAGTTCGTGCTCCGCCAGAGCCAGGTGTTTGCCACCGAGGCCCTGAACGCCCACCAGCGCACCCTGCGCATGCGCGGCCGTCCGAAGATAGTGTTGGCCCGCAGCTACGAAGAGGCGATGGCGCTCTACGACAAGTATTCGTCCAACATGCTCGGCGTCATCACCGACGCCCGCTTCCCCAAGGATGGCAAGGTGGACCCGCGGGCCGGCATACAGCTCATCGAAGAGATTCACCGGCGTGACGAATACCTGCCCCTCATCCTGCAATCGGCCGAAAGCGAAAACAAGCTCGAAGCCTTCCGTCTGGGCGTGAGCTTCGTTGACAAGAACTCCAAGAAGATGGACGTTGACCTGCGCGAGACCGTTTCGGACAACTTCGGCTTCGGCGACTTCGTCTTCCGCGACCCCCACACGGGCGAGGAGGTGGTGCGCATCCACAACCTGAAGGAGTTGCAGGAGAACATCTTCACCATCCCCCACGAGCTGCTGCTCTACCACATCAGCCGCAACCACGTGAGCCGCTGGCTCTACTCCCGCGCCATGTTCCCCGTGGCCGAGTTCCTGAAGGAGATTACCTGGAAGTCGCTCGACGACGTGGATGCCCACCGCCAAATCATCTTCGAAGCCATCGTGAAGTACCGCAAGATGAAGAATCAGGGCGTGGTGGCCGTCTTCCAGCGCGACCGCTTCGACCGCTACTCCAACTTTGCCCGCATCGGCGAAGGCTCGTTGGGCGGAAAGGGGCGCGGCCTTGCCTTCATCGACACGATGGTGATGCGCCATCAGGAGTTCGAGGAGCTGGAGAATGCCCGCGTGGCCATCCCCAAGACCGTCGTCCTCTGCACCGACATCTTCGACGAGTTCATGGACATGAACAACCTCTACCAAATCGCCCTCAGCGATGCCGGCGACGACGAAATCCTGCGCCACTTCCTGCGTGCCAAGCTCCCCGACCGTCTGGTGGAGGACTTCTTTGCCTTCTTCGATGTGGTGAAGTCGCCCATCGCCATCCGTTCGTCCAGCCTGTTGGAGGACTCTCACTACCAGCCCTTTGCCGGCATCTACTCCACCTACATGATTCCCTACCTGGAGGACAAGTACGAAATGCTGCGGATGCTCAGCGATGCCATCAAGGGCGTCTATGCATCGGTCTATTACCGCGACAGCAAGGCCTACATGCAGGCCACCAGCAACGTCATCGACCAGGAGAAGATGGCCGTCATCCTGCAAGAGGTGGTGGGCACGCGCTATGGCGACCACTTCTATCCCAACATCAGCGGTGTGGCCCGCTCGCTCAACTACTATCCCATCGGCGACGAGAAGGCCGAGGAGGGCACCGTCAGCCTGGCCCTCGGACTGGGCAAATACATCGTAGATGGCGGACTCACGCTGCGCATGTGTCCCTATCACCCCCATCAGGTGTTGCAGACCAGCGAGATGGAGATTGCCCTGCGCGAGACACAGACCCACTTCTATG
This sequence comes from uncultured Bacteroides sp., assembly GCA_964503565.1. Taxonomy (GTDB): domain Bacteria; phylum Bacteroidota; class Bacteroidia; order Bacteroidales; family Bacteroidaceae; genus Phocaeicola_A. Next base: position 7,785 of record CAZDAN010000034.1, on the reverse strand, counting down.
CTCTCGACATGAAGAACGCCGGCAGCAACTTCTCCATCGACGACGGCTTCAACCTGCTCAAGCTCCACGTCAGGGATGCCGAGGCCGAAGGGTCGCTCGACCTCATCGCCTCCACCTACGACCCCTACGACATGGTCATCCGCGACGGCATCTGGCCCGGCGGACGCAAGCTGGTGACCTTTGCCAACATCCTGCAACACGACACCTTCCCCCTGGCCAAGATACTCCGCCTGGTGCAGACCTACGGACAGGGCGAGATGCGCCGCCCCGTGGAGATAGAGTTCGCCGTGAAGCTCAACCCCGACAACACCGGCACCTTCTACCTCCTGCAAATCCGCCCCATTGTCGATAGCAAAGAGATGCTCGACGAGGATCTCACCCTCGTGAAGGACGAAGAGACCCTCCTGCGCTCGGCCAACTCACTGGGCCACGGCATTGTCAGCGACATTCAGGACGTCATCTACGTCAAGACCGACGGCTACTCGGCCTCGAACAACCAGCTGATAGCCTACGACATCGAACAGATGAACCGCCGCTTCCTCGACGAGGGCAGGAACTACATCCTTGTGGGCCCCGGCCGTTGGGGCAGCAGCGACACGTGGCTCGGCATACCCGTCAAGTGGCCCCACATCTCGGCGGCCCGCGTCATCGTCGAGGCCGGCCTCACCAACTATCGCGTCGATCCCAGCCAGGGCACCCACTTCTTCCAGAATCTCACCTCCTTCGGCGTGGGCTACTTCACCATCAACGCCTACTCAGGCGACGGGGTCTATGACCAGGCCTTCCTCGATGCCATGCCCGCCGTGGAGGAGACCCGCTTCCTCCGCCATGTCCGCTTCGACAAACCCCTGATGGTGAAGATGGACGGCAAGCGCAACCTTGGCGTCGTGTTGAAGCCGGAACCGGGGGACGAGGACGGCGAGGGCGGAAAATCTGTCTGAGACAAAAGAAAATCTGTCAGGTGTCCGAAGAAAATCTGTCAGCTGACAACGGGAAACCCGTCAGCTGACAGATTCGGGCACGACAGGTGACAAAAATGTACCGATTTGAAAAAAACATTTCGTTCCGCTTGTCTGTTTGACAGAAAACCACTACTTTTGCCGACGAATCGCTTTTGTGGTGGAAAGTGATTCTTTTCTTTTTTATTTTAATGTAAAACCAAGTATGAATTTATACGTTCGTTTTTTCGACTACGAAGCACTGGTTCCTGACGAGGACGGCGTTTTGGATTTTTTGTCAACCATTCCGCAAATACGCATGGACAGTATTTCGGAGAAGAAGTTGCACAAGTTTTTGGAAGGCGACTCCCGTTACCCGTTCAAAGGTAAGGTGGACGACCGCAATTATTACCTTGTCATCAAGACCGAAGAGGAGACCTTGGAGGCTTTCCAGAAGACACAGGAAGAGATTAACCGCCATCCGGTGGGCAGCCTGAAGAAGGCCCAACCGATGGTGGACATTCCCCGTTTTGAATCGCGCGAAAGTCTGTTGAACATGGTCCACTACGGGTGGTACGAGGCCAGCCTCCTCTTCAAGCGCGCCATGCCGGGCGACGAGACCCGCAAGTTCCAGTACGTGGACACCCCCTTCCGCGTGCGCCTCAAGGCCAAGAGCGGACAGGACTGCTACAACCGCATCGTGGAGCACCTGAAGGCCCGTCCCGAGGTGGACCCCCGCAGTCAGTTCCCGTCGGTGAAGGGAAAAAACTTCCAGTTCGAGTTCCTGGAAGAGATAGAAGTCTGATTCCCCAAAAAGCCAGTCGCATTTCACTTTTTGCGGCTGGCTTTTTTCTTTTTATTGAGTCGCATTTTGCTTTTTGCGGCTGGCTCTTTTTTATTCGCAAATTGTTCTGCTTTTTTCTTTGTTCTTTAGATTTAATTACTTACTTTTGCAAAGTTTTACAAATCTCTTCCTCCTTTGGGACACAATCGGGGGTGGATGTGACAAAACGTCTTAATTAAGTTTAAAACAAAAATAGTATGAAAAAGAGAGTTTTACATTCCTTTGCATGGTGTATGGCAGGGGCCTGCCTGCTTTTGCCTTCGTGTGTGGAGGTGAACGACGATTACGATTTGAGTGAAGACATTGACATGACCATCGGTGTCGGTGGCGACCTGACTTTGCCCACAAGCAACACAGTGAAGATGAAAATGAAAGACATCCTGGACCTGGAAGAGGACGGCATCATCAGGCCGATGGGAGAGGACAGCGTCTATTACCTGGTGGAGGGAGCCGACACGCCTTCGAGCTTCGCCTTCGACCTGCCCACCATTGCGGTGAACGACCCCTCGCTGTCGCCCTTCAAACTCTCTTTCACGGTGCCAGCCCTGGAAACGCTGCTCAGCAGTTTCGGACTGCCTCAGCAGACGGTTGACTACGTGGTGGCCAACAAGGGGAATGTGGCCTTGCTGGAGGCTTTGCTGGGCGACGAGGCCCATGCACAGAAGGAGTCTCCCGCCATTGAACTGGACCGGGGCTTCAATGTGCTGAACTACGACTTCACGATGCCGGACGAAGTGATGGCGCTGAAGGAAATCTCCTTCTCGGTGCCCATGCAGCCCGACTTTGACCTGACGACCGACATGCCGGCCGGCCAGTTGGGCCTGCACGGGGTGTTCGCCGAGTTTCCGGCCATACTGGACCACGACAACATCACCTTCGGCGGCACTTGGTTGGGAAGTCTGAACGAGGAGGGCCGCCATCAGTACAACCTCCCCAAGGACGTCTGGCTGAAGCAGGGCGAGCACACCCGCCTGGAACTGGAGTTCGTGGGCATCGACCTCTCCTCCAGTCCGTGGGAACAGACGGCCGGCAACCGGGGAGTGATGACGATTGCCGAGGATGTGGCCATGCACGGAACCGTTACGGTGCGCGCCTCCATCATCGACTTCCTTGCCTTGGCCGGAGAGACCTTCACGCTGACGGCGACCATCAGCATGAAGGCACCGCAGATAGGCAACGTGACCGTGGTGGTGGACCCCGAAATCAATCCCGAATCGACAACGATTGAACTGAACGACCTGCCCGACTTCCTGACGGACAACGACGTGACCGTGGTGCTGCAACAGCCGGCCATCCGCCTGAACGTGGTGGCTGCCGAGACGAAGACGAACGAGCCGCTGCCCGTCATGGTAGATTGCTGGGGCACGCTGGACACCGACAAGGGCATCAGCGTGGGCATCGGCAGCGAACAGGAACCCGGCATCCGCATCGGTGGTGTGGTCAATTCTGACTGGTGCATCTGGGACGGCCTGAAGCCGGCTTGGGGCGAGGCTTACGACTACTTCAACGCCGTCGGCCTGACCCGCATCATTGAAACGATTCCCAACCGCATAGACCTGGGCTTCGATGCCCGCGTGCGCCAGGAATATGTCACCCTTGCTCTGGGCACTTCCTACAAGGCCACCATCGGGTACAACGTAGAGTGTCCGCTGGCCTTGGCTGTCGGCTCGAAGATTATCTATACCGAGACGGTGGACGACCTGCATAAGGATCTGGAAGATTTTGAAGTGAAAGCCTTGAAGATAACGGCCCGGCTGTATGTGGAGAGCCCCGGCACCGACGGCCGGGTGCCGTTCGACAAACTGGACCTGACGGTGAAGCCGCTCGACCTCGCCGGCAATCCCATAGCAGGCATCGTGGTCTCTCCCTTGGTTGACGCCAACAGCGGAGACCTGATAGAGGTGAACCTGACGTGCGAAGAGGGAGCCATGAAGGCGCTGGAGGCCCTCGAGTTTGAGGTGGCTGCCAAGGTGACGGAAGAGAATGCCGCTCCGCTGAGCGCAAAGACCACTGTGCAGCTGACCGACGTCAGCGTGGGAATCATCGGCGGCGTGATTGCAGATTTGAACTAACTTATTCCTGAATGCAGATTAAAAAGACAATCGTATGAAATCCATTATAAAGAAAACCGCGTTATCATTGATGGTAGCTTCTTTCGCGGGAGGAGCCTTGGCGCAACAGACGCTTAACTCTGCCTACTTTTTGGACGACTTCACCTATCGTCATGAAATGAACCCGGCCTATATGGGCGACTCCTACTTCAGCTTTCCCGTGTTGGGACAGTTGAACATGAGCACCCGCGGTAACGTCGGGATAGAAAACTTCCTGTTCAACACCGACCGCTACGGACTGACCACCTTCATGAATCCCGAGGTGAGCAGCAACCGGTTCTTGGGCGACCTGGAGGACGACAACAGACTCTCCTTCGCCCTGAAGACATCCATCTTCTCCATGGGTTTCCGTGCGTGGGGCGGATACAATACACTGGGGCTGAACCTGAATGTACACACCGGACTGAATATGCCTTACGGCCTGTTTGCCTTTGCCAAGAACGGTATGCAGGGCGACACCCACTACAGCCTCGATGAGTTCTCTGTCCGCGCACGCGGCTATGCCGAACTGGCGTTGGGACACGCCCGCCGCATCAACCGGAACCTGACCGTGGGTGCGAAACTGAAGGTGCTGTTCGGCGGAGCGGCCTTCGACGCTACGGTGAAGGACATGGACATCAACCTGAGCCAGCAGCAGTGGCTCATCCGCGCCCATGCCAAGGTGAATGCCTCGATGAAAGGGGCCTATTTCACTGAAGACGAAGAAGGATTGGTTGACGGCATGGAGGTTGAGTCTCCCGGATTGGGCGGCTTGGGCTTCGGCGTGGACCTGGGTGCCACTTACCAGTTCGACGAAGGGCTGTTGAAGGGGCTGACGCTTTCGGCCGCCGTGCTCGACTTGGGCTTCATCAACTGGTCTGACAACGTGACGGCCTACAACGAGGGCGAAGATTTTGTCTTCGACGGCTTCAGGAACATCGCCATCGAAAAAGGAGAGGGACGCGAGCTGGACGACCAGTTCGACGACCTGACCGACGACCTGGAACGACTCTACAACGTGCGCACCGATGGCAAGGTCGGCAGCCGCCGTACATCGTTGGCCGCCACCTTGAACGTAGGTGCCGAGTACGCTTTCCCCCTCTACGACAAGCTGAAGTTCGGCGTGCTCTACTCCAAGCGCTTCGACGAGGACTTCGGTTGGGACGAAGCCCGCGTGTCGGCCAATGTCAATCCCACCCGCTGGTTCGGAGCCGGTGTCAACTACGCCTTCTCCACCTACGGCTCTTCCATGGGATTTGTCTTGAACTTCCACCCGAAGGGCTTCAACTTCTTCGTCGGTACCGACTATATGCTGAGCGAGGTGAACTCCCAGTTCATCCCCTTGAACTCAAACGCCAATGTGTCGATGGGTGTCAACATTATTTTGGGCAAAAACAGAGATTGACTTTTCGGAGGCGGATTACACGGATTGGGCCATTTCTTCCGGGCAGACAGTGTCAAACGGGGCGCAATCGGTGTAATCCGCCTCCAAAAAACTAAAAAAGTGTAAAGAGATAGCCTCCATATCGCAAAAAAGTATCATCTTTGCAAAATGAATTGGTTTGAACATATCACAGTGCTCGATATAATTGTGAAAGGCTTTATCGTGGGAATCGTCGTGTCTGCTCCCTTGGGGCCTGTGGGAGTGCTCTGTATCCAGCGCACGCTCAACAAGGGACGGTGGTATGGCTTCGTCACCGGCTTGGGTGCCGCGCTGAGCGACATCATCTATGCCCTCATCACCGGATACGGCATGAACTTCGTCGCAGAGTTCATCGAGAATCCTCAGACCATGTACTACTTCCAGCTTATCGGCAGTGTGATGCTCTTTTGCTTTGGTGTCTATACGTTCCGCAGCAATCCGACGGCCAGCATCCGCCCCGTTTCGGGCACCAAGGGCAGTCTGATTCGCAACTTTGTGACGGCTTTCTTCGTCACCCTCTCCAATCCGTTCATCATTCTGCTGTTCATCGGCTTGTTTGCCCGTTTCTCGTTCGTCTTCCCCGACGAGTTTGCCTACGAACAGTCGCTCGGCTACCTGGCCATTGTGGCCGGCGCCATTTGTTGGTGGTTCGCCATCACTTACCTGGTCAACAAACTCCGCGCGCGCTTCGACCTGCGCGGCATTTGGATATTGAACCGCATTATTGGAGTGATTGTGATGCTGGCCTCGGTGGTGAGTGCCATCTTCACGCTGATAGGGAAGACTCTCTACTGACGGGGAAGCCACGCTTTCGCCCCCCGTCTGTTCCCGAAGCCGGGAATCCAACCGATTATTCACCATTCAAAAATTCATCATTCAAACGTGTTTGTCTCAAAGCAACTCAAGGAAAACAACATTGCCGAATACCTGCTCTACATGTGGCAGGTGGAGGACATGATACGTGCCAACGGACTGGACATGGAGCGCATCCGCCAGACGCTGGTGGCTCCCGCCCGGCTGGAGGCTGAGAACGAGGCCCGCCTGACGGAGTGGTACGAAAACCTTATCGAGATGATGCGCATGGAGGGGGTGGCCGAACGCGGACATCTTCAGATAAACAAGAACATCCTGCTCCTCCTGACCGATTTGCATCTGCAACTGCTCCGTTCCACCAAGTTCCCCTTCTACAGTGCGGCCTACTACAAGGCACTGCCTTTCATCGTCGAGCTGCGCACCCAGGGCGACAACCGCAACCTCTCCGAACTGGAGAATTGCTTCGAAGCCCTCTACGGAGTCCTGCTCCTCAAGCTGCAGAAGCGCGACGTCAGCGAGGGTACCCTCCAAGCCGTGAAGGCAATCAGCAACCTGCTCGCCCTCTTGAGCGACTATTATAAAAAGGATAAGGCCGGCGAACTGGAATTGGACTGAAACAGCCCGTAACTAATAACTAAAAAATGAAAAATATACTGATAACAGGAGCCAACGGACAGCTTGGCAACGAAATGCGGATGCTCGCCGCCGGGCATCCCGAGTACACCTACTTCTTTACCGACGTAGAGGAACTGGACATCTGCAACGAACAGGCGGTGGCGGACTATGTGCAGGCGAACGCCATCGACTGCATCGTCAACTGTGCGGCCTACACCGCCGTCGATAAGGCGGAAGAGAACGCCGAGTTGTGCGACCGGCTGAACCACCTCGCCCCCGGCTACCTGGCCAAGGCGGCCGCCCGGCGCGGAGCTGCCCTGATACAGATTTCCACCGACTATGTCTTCGACGGCACCGCCCACGTGCCCTACAGCGAGGAGGCTCCCACCTGTCCCAACTCTGTCTATGGCCGCACCAAGCTGGCCGGCGAGCAGTTGGCCGCAAGCCTTTGCCCCCACACGATGATTATCCGCACGGCGTGGCTCTACTCCACCTTCGGGAACAACTTCGTGAAGACCATGCTCCGCCTTGGCCGCGAGAAGGAGCAGCTGGGCATCATCTTCGACCAGATTGGCACCCCCACCTACGCCCGCGAACTGGCCCGCGCCATCCATGCCGCCCTGGCCAAGGGAGTCCCCGCCGGCGTGTTCCACTTCAGCAACGAGGGCGTCTGCTCGTGGTACGACTTCACCCTTGCCATCCATCGCCTTGCAGGCATCACCGCCTGCCGTGTCCGCCCGCTCCACACCGAGGAGTACCCCACGTCCGCCAAGCGTCCCCACTACTCCGTGCTGGACAAGACGAAGATAAAGAACGCGCTCGCCATCGAAATTCCCCATTGGGAAGAATCGTTGCGGGAGTGTATGGAACAATTATAATTTTAGGCACGGATTTCACAATGTAAAATACTAACATATTAACATAACAATAATCAGAACTAAAGCATAGGGAATCCGTGTAATCCCTGTGCCGCATGGAAAACGTGTATTCCGCGTAATCCGTGCCCAAAAAGGAAGAATTATGAACCAGGAAATAGAAAGAAGAAGAACCTTTGCGATTATC
>CAZDAN010000033.1:0-14281 GCA_964503565.1 uncultured Bacteroides sp. | reverse complement strand
ACCACCATTCTTCAAATCACGGAACACCTCCTTATAGTCAGCCACGTTCAAGTCCAAGTCTGTAGCTTTAGTATCAGTAATTTTGGCAGCAGCTTCATACAAGGCAACGCCACCCGCACGAGTATAGCCGAATGAGAGTTTATCCTCTGAAGGCTGAACTGTCAGTTCAATGGGAGCATTTTCACCCAAGCTGTTTACGAGAGCAAATTCCACACCCTCCAAGTTCACCTCAGTAGGATTAATGGTCAAGTAAATCTTACCGGCCTTTCCGTCATTGAGTTCATCAATAGTTTCACCTTCGTAACCCAAAGAAACCTTCAAGTCATTCAAACCATTCATCTTGCCATCCAGCATTGAGCTTGAATAAACGAAGGGGAAGTTGATTTCAGTCTCACCAGTAGCAAACTCACCATAATAAGCTGCAATGATGTTAGACTTGATTCCCATCGGGATATTGAAATAACCGATAACAGGGCTGTAAGCACCTTGGATATTTACGCTTGAGATGCGCTGTTCAATAGCTTCTTCCAAGTTCTCAACCTTTGCTGTCAAGTTGTTAATAGCAGTAGTATTAGCAGCAACAGCAACCTGCAACTCTGCAACGGCAGCCTGCAAAGGCTTCAAAGCCTCAACATCAAGACGAACTTGATTCAAAAGTCCTTCCAAACCACCAATAGCAGGAACTACATAATCCTTCAAAGCAGCAATAGCATCATCGGTATATTGCTTTGCCAATTCCTCGTTCAAAACAATCTTCTCATAAAGATTAGCCATGTTTTCTTCGATAACAGCAATCTCATCAGCGTGTTTATCTTCAAGAGCCTTCAATGCAGCCGCTAATGAATCACACTGAGTGCACTCTTTGATTTGTGCGATTGCCTGCTGAAGCGCATCAATTCTTGCAGAATCAGACTCCACTTGCGTTCTCAAATTCGCAAGGTCAGTCAATGTTGCAAAAGAAGACAACTGACCTTCAATGGCAGTTACTTTAGATAACAAATCACCGCAACCACAAGAAACCAAGCCATCCACAATATCCTGCAAAGCCTGCAATTGGGCAGTTGTTGCATAGTTATCCAATTCATTCTTGGTTGCAGCATTCTGCAAATCTCTTTCCAAGTCACCAACCTTAACTGTAAGAGCAGCCAAATCAGTAACAGCCTTTTCCAACTTCGCAATATCACAATTGCACTGTGCCAAAGCTGCAATCTCAGCCTCAAGATCACTCTTTACTTGGTCAATCTTAGCATCCAAATCTCCAAGTTGAGTATTGATACCATTGATCTGACTCTGCAATCCATCTATCTTTCCCTGAAGTTCTGCCTTCATAGCAGCATCAGCAGCTTCAAGTTGAGTTTTCAAAGCAGCATTGGCAGCTTCAAGCTCGGCCTTCGCAGCTTCAAGTTCTGCCTTAGTAGCATATTTAGCTTCGGCATCAGCTACATGAGCATCCAATTCACCCTCAATACGGTCGCGTTCAGCCTTTGCAGCCTCAATATCGGCCTCATGCTGTTCCTTCAATTGGGCAATCTGCTCTTCCAATGACTTTTTCAGTTCGTCATCTTCACCGCGATAATCGGCGATAATCTCATCGTTGTAATCCTTACAAGATGAGACAGTTCCCACGGCTGCAACCATCGCTGCTACCATGAAACACTTTCCAAAGATTTTCTTCATCATAAATTAATTTATTAGTTATTAAATTTCTATTTTTCGTTCTTACTACACCTAAATTATTATATAGCGCACGTGCACACGAGCGCATACTATTAGGCGACAAAAATACATAGAATATTTTGCCCTACAAAGAAAAAAATGAGAAAAGTATCAAAATTTAAATAAAAACAACGGAGAATGTGGGATTCAGGGTACATTCTCCGTTGTTTTTTCAATATTCATCCTCGTTGAAGAAAAAATCCTCCTTGCTGGGATAATCGGGCCAGATTTCTTCGATGGACTCGTACACATCGCCTTCGTCTTCGATTTCCTGCAAGTTCTCTATCACTTCGAGTGGTGCGCCCGAGCGCACAGCATAGTCAATCAATTCGTCCTTGGAAGCAGGCCAAGGAGCATCCTCCAATTTGGAGGCCAATTCCAATGTCCAATACATAGTTTTTCTTACCTTGTTTTTAATTTGGGCGCAAAAGTAAAACAAATATTTTCAATCACAAGCATTATTGTAGAAAATTTCATTGCAATTCGCAATATGATTGATTTTGCGCGACAAGACAAACAGATAATCGGACATTCGGTTCAAAAAGGAGAGGATTTCCTCCTCTACCCGAATGCCGGCTTCAACCATTCTCCACACGCACCGTTCCGCTCTGCGACACACGGTGCGACAGACATGCGCCTGAGCACTGGCACAAGTACCTCCAGGCAAGACAAAAGCCTTCAAAGGGGGCAAGTGAATCTGCATCGTATCGATGAGTTGTTCAATACGGTTCACATCTTCATCCGTCACGCGGATCAGTTCTTCCCAACAAGGCGAACCTTCTTCGGTGGCGAGACGCGTGCCAGCCACAAAAAGCACATGCTGCATCCAGCGCACATCAGCAATATCTTCTTCGGTAGTCAAGCTGGTTGAGAGTATTCCCAAGTGGGCATTCAGTTCATCCAACGTACCGTATGCCTCGAGGCGCACGTGTGTCTTTGCCACACGCATACCGCCTACGAGACTGGTAGTTCCTTTATCGCCTGTCTTGGTGTAAATTTTCATATTACAACTCTATGCTCTGTGCCTTATACCCGATTTCGGTGTATTCCTTACCGTCAATCTTCAGGTTCTTGGCATTGTTCACCTTCAGACGGTCGCTTCCATCAACGGTTTCGATTCGTACGTTTTCGAACGTCACATCTTCTGCCTGGCTGATGACCACTCCGCGCTTGGCTTCGGTGATGACAACGTTTTTCACCACGACATTCTTCACTGGCATTTCAGGAAGCCCATTGAAGAACATGGCACGACCATCGGTTCCCTTGCAATTTACATCGGAAATAAAGATGTTGCGGAAAGCAGGTGTCTCTTCGGTTACGGCTGGAATAGCCGCACGCATACGGGCAGCCACTTCATCATCAGTCTCTTCACCAGCTCCTTTACCTCCGTAGAAAAGGTCAAAAAGGAGAGGCTCGTTGGGGATATCTATCATGTTGATACGGTTGATGTAGATATTCTCAACCACACCACCACGTCCACGGGTACTCTTGAATCGGAGGCCTACGTCAGTACCCAAGAATGAACAATCAGAAACGTAGATGTTCTTCACACCGCCTGACATTTCGCTACCCACTACGAATCCGCCGTGTCCGTGAAGCACCACGTTGTTCTTCACCACCACATTTTCACAAGGGATGCCACGCTCGCGACCGTCCTTGTCCTTGCCCGATTTGATACAGATGGCATCGTCACCGGCATCAAACGTACAGTTGATGACCAAGGCATTTTTGCACGATTCGAGGTCGAGTGCATCACCATTCTGTGAATACCAAGGATTGAACACCTTCACACGATTCAGTGTAATGTCCTCGCACATCAGGGGATGGAGGCACCATGCGGGTGAGTTCTTAAAGGTGGCATCTTCCAACAACACGCGCTTGCAGCTCACAAAGCTGAGGAGCACAGGGCGAAGCCAAGGGCGCACCTCGTCCCACTCGGCTTCAGAGGTCAGTCCTTCGGGTGTATTGAACTGCTTGGTAGCCTTGGCTCCCTTCAACGAACCTTCGGTGGGATACCACACATTGCCTTCCACCACACCGCCACTATTGACGAGTTTTTTCCACTGACCGTCGGTCAACTTGCTCTTCTTCACAGGACGCCAACTGTCGCCCGATCCATCGAACACGCCCTTTCCGGTGATGGCAATATTCTCGGCACCATAAGCCGACAGGGGCGACTGGCAACGACGGGTGTTCAACCCCTCGAATGAAGTGTCAAGGATGGGATAAAGCATAAAGTCATCAGAGAAGACAACCAACGCATTTGCTTCGGCGTGCAGATTCACGTTGCTCTTCAACACAATGGGGCCTGTGTACCAGATACCTGCGGGAATTACTACCTTACCTCCACCCTTTTCACTGACGGTGGTGATAGCCTTATTGATGGCTTCGGTATTGAGAGTAATGCCATCGCCCTTGGCTCCAAAGTCAGCAATACTTACCTGATAATCAGGAAAAGCAGGTTGCTTCACCGCCTCCATTTCGAAGGGAAGGTTTTCATACACTGAAGGACAGATACCCTGTTGACAAGCCTGAGGCTGCGTAGGGGCTTGTGTGCAAGCCGACAAAGTTGCGACGGCAAATAGCACAGTAGCTACATTCTTAAAGAGTTTTTTCATTGTTTTTATCTTCTTTTATATTTTAGTTTTTTATCATCAAAAGTTCACAATATAGTGTTGCTTGTTTTTGGTATGGTCAAAGAAGACAAGCCCCACATCGTAAAGGTCGAAGGTAATCCCCGTCCGTTCATCGGCCACCACCCTGTGCCACCATTCGCACTTGGCACGAGTGTCGTGAATACCCTCAATTACCACCAGCGTTTTTTTTGTCACGTGAGGAAGAAATTCTTCGAAGACCTGCGCATAATTTTCAGTGTGCGCAATATGCAGGAAGTCCGCCTTCGGTTCTAAAGCCAACTCCCTTCGAAAGGCCTCCATCAAAGGGCCATGTACGAAAGTGGCATTCTTGCACACATCCACCAATTCGGGAACCAGTTTCGAAGTATCCTCACCAGGCAACGACACACACCGTGCATCCACACGTCCGGCAGCCAGATAACAAAGGCTCAGACCTGACCCCGTACCTATATCAAGCACACCCAAAGGCTGATGCCAGTTCACCAAACGGAAGAGCAACCTGTCCACCCGCTTCGGATAACACCTTGCCCTCTTAGGCAACATGCGGCGTAGCTCCTTCAGTTCACCATAAGCATAGTAGGGAAGACGCTCGTACACCACATCCGTTATCAATCCGAAGGCAAAGGGGGAATGCACCCCATATCCCTTCCGGTAACGGAAACGCTTGCACCAAGTATATAATCTTTTCAGAAAATTCATTTCACACGGCATTGACCTGTGCAAATATACATAAAATTAAGAAACTATGCGCAGATTAAAGCAATTTTAGCGATTTCCTGTGATTTTTTGCGCGAAAGATGTACAAAATCCACCTTCAAAGCACAAACAAAATGAATCCTTAACGTGAAGAGAGAAATAAATAACACTTTTTTCTTTTATCTGAAGAAAGTAATCTGTACCTTTGCAAACAGAATTTTTTTTCAAACAACGAAAGCATATATGAACGAATTATTCAGCATTAAGGATCAAGTGGTGGTCATCACCGGTGGTACGGGTGTATTGGGACGCTGCATCGCCAAATATTTGGCCAAAGAGGGTGCCAAAGTAGTAATAATGGGTCGTAAGGCCGAAGTAGGCAACGAAATTGTGGCCGACATCAAAGCCAACGGTGGCGAAGCCATGTTCTTGGTGACCGACGTAATGAATGTACAAAAGGTGGAGGAAAACCTGCAGGACATCCTGAAGGCATACGGTCGCGTGGATGCGTTGCTCAATGCCGCCGGCGGCAACATGCCCGGTGCCACCATCGCTCCCACGGGTAACTTCTTCGACCTCGATCCCGAGCAATTCAAACGCGTGCTCGACTTGAATCTGACGGGCACCGTCATCCCCACTCAAGTATTCCTCAAACCGATGGTAGAGCAAGGCAAGGGCAGCATCATCAACTTCTCGTCTATGGCCGCCTTCCGCCCGATGACCCGCGTGTGTGGCTATGCCGCCGCCAAGGCCGGCATCTCCAACTTCACCGCCTTCATGGCCAATGAAGTGGCTACCAAGTTTACCGAAAAGATTCGCGTGAACGCCATCGCACCAGGCTTCTTCCTCACCGAGCAGAACTTGCTCTTGTTGACCGACGGTAAAGGCAACCTGACTGAACGCGGACAGGATGTCATCCGCCAAACTCCCTTCAAGCGTTTCGGCGAGCCGGAGGAGTTGTGCGGCACCGTGCAATACCTGCTCAGCGAAGCCTCGAAGTTTGTCACCGGCACCGTTGCCGTGGTAGACGGAGGATTCAACACATTTGCGATGTAATCAAGCAGGCCTCTATATTATTAGGCACGGATTACGCGGATTACACGGAGATATAAAAAAATAAAACCGTGTCAATCCGCGTAATCCGTGCCTAAAATAATTCTTATTTCACCTCACTACCGGGCTTCACCTCTTTCAAAAGGGAAGTCACGGCCAATGAGCCATCGAAGTTCTCGGCACTGAGTATCATTCCCTCGCTCACCAAACCGTTCTTGAACTGGCGGGGAGCCAGATTGGCAATGAACAACACCTGCTTGCCCACCAACTCCTCGGGAGCATAGTGTTCGGCAATGCCGCTCACGATAGTACGGTCTTCCAAACCGTCAGCAATCTTGAACTTCAAGAGTTTCTTCATCTTGGGTACACGCTCACACTCAAGCACCGTACCTACACGGATGTCCAGTTTCTCAAAATCCTCGAATGCAATGATCGGCTTGATGGGATTGGCCTTGTAAGCAGCCGCCTCATTGGCTTTCTTAATCTCCTCCAGACGCTGCATCTGTGCGTCGATGGTGGCATCTTCAATCTTTTCGAAGAGCAAGGCAGGTGCGGCCAACTGATGCCCCACGGGCAAGATGTCGGTGTTACCCAATGAGTTCCACTCGAAAGTAGGCATATTCAACATGCCGCGCAACTTCTCGCTACTGAAGGGCAAGAACGGTTCAAAGGCAATAGCCAAATTAGCCGTAAGTTGCAAAGAGATGTAGATGATGGTCTTCACACGCTCGGGATCGGTCTTGATGACCTTCCACGGCTCGCAATCAGCAATGTACTTGTTACCGATACGTGCCAAGTTCATCGCCTCCTTCTGTGCATCGCGGAACTTGAAGTTGTCGAGCAGGCGCTCCACCTTCTCCTTCACATCCTTGAACTCGGCCAACGTCTCCTTGTCATAATCGGTCAGTTCACCGGGAGCAGGCACTACACCATCGTAATACTTCTGAGTGAGTTGCAAGGCGCGATTGACAAAGTTGCCATAGACGGCCACCAGCTCGTTGTTATTGCGTGCCTGAAAATCCTTCCAAGTGAAATCATTGTCCTTCGTCTCAGGCGCATTGGCGGTGAGCACGTAGCGGAGCACATCCTGCTTGCCGGGGAAATCCACAAGATATTCGTGTAACCACACGGCCCAATTTCGGCTGGTGGAAATCTTGTCGCCCTCCAAATTAAGAAACTCATTGCTCGGTACATTGTCAGGCAGGATATAGCTACCTTCAGCCTTCAACATAGCGGGGAAAACAATACAATGGAAAACAATGTTGTCCTTACCGATGAAGTGTACAAGACGCGTCTCGGGATCTTTCCACCAGGTCTCCCAACTTCCCTTCTCGGGATGAGCGTCACAGAGTTCCTTCGTATTGCTGATGTAGCCGATGGGAGCATCAAACCACACGTAAAGCACCTTTCCCTCAGCACCCTCCACGGGCACGGGGATTCCCCAATCGAGGTCGCGCGTCACGGCACGGGGTTTCAAGCCGGCATCCAACCAGCTCTTACATTGGCCATAGACATTGGTGCGCCACTCCTTATGTCCTTGCAGAATCCACTCTTCCAACCAAGGCTGATGAGCATCCAAGGGAAGATACCAATGCTTGGTGGCCTTCTTCACAAGGGGATTGCCGGTGAGTGCATTCACCGGGTTGATGAGTTCGTCGGGCGAAAGGGTGCTTCCACACTTCTCGCACTGGTCGCCGTATGCTCCTTCGGCCATGCAACGGGGACATTGTCCCATGATGTTTCGGTCGCTGAGGAACTGCTTGGCTCCCTCGTCATAAAACTGCTCACTCTCCATCTCTACAAACTTGCCATTTTCATAGAGTTTCTTGAAGAAGTCGCTGGCCAACTGATGATGCGTCTTCGATGTCGTGCGTGAATAGACATCGAACGAGATGCCAAAGTCAGCAAAGGCATTCTTGATGATGCCATGGTAACGGTCCACCACATCTTGCGGCGTGCATCCCTCCTTTTTGGCACGAATGGTGACGGGCACTCCATGCTCGTCACTTCCACCGACAAAGAGGACATCTTCCCCCTTCAAACGCAAATAGCGCACATAAATGTCGGCCGGCACATACACTCCTGCCAAATGGCCGATATGTACGGGACCATTAGCGTAGGGCAATGCCGAAGTGACGGTTGTTCGTTTGAATTTCTTTTCCATGTATGTTATTCTTTTTTAGATTATTCTCAATTTATAAGGGTCAGCCCAACGTCGTGTGTTTCACCTCAATGGGTTCCTGTAAGAAGAGGCTGGCCGAACTGATGAACTTCTCCACCGACTCAGTGGTGTAGAACGTGCATTGACCGCCTCGTGAGCAACGCTCATCCATCTCGGGATGCCGCCTCAGGTAATCCTTCAGACTGGCGGCCACATACTCGCCTTGGCAAATCACCTGAATGCCTGCAGGCATATAGTTTCTTATCTTCTCTAAAAGAAGCGGATAATGGGTACACCCCAGTATGACGGTGTCAATCAACGGATCTTGCTCCAGCAGGGCATCAATGTATTTCTTCACAAAATAGTCAGCACCAGGCGAAGCGGCCTCATTGTTCTCCACCAACGGCACCCACAGGGGACAGGCCTGCCCCGTGACCACAATGTCGGGAAATAATTTCTTCACCTCCAAAGGATAAGAGGCCGACAAGATGGTTCCCTCTGTGGCCAAGATACCCACATGCCCCGAACGGGTCATCCCACCTATGCTTTCCACCGTGGGACGAATGATTCCCAACACACGCCGATGGGAATCGAGACGTTCCAAATCGTTCTGCTGCACGCTGCGGAGCGCCTTGGCCGATGCCGTGTTGCAAGCCAACACCACCAAGTGGCACCCCATTCCGAAAAGCCGTTCCACAGCCTGACAGGTAAACTCATATACCACTTCGAACGAACGGGTACCGTAAGGGGTACGGGCATTGTCGCCCAAATAGATATAATCATATTGGGGCATCGTACGGCGAATCTGCTGAAGGATTGTCAGCCCGCCATAACCTGAATCGAAAATTCCAATAGGCCCGGGATTCATCGGCAGGGGATTCTATTTCTTTCAATAATGAATTATGAGTTAGAAGAAATTCTTCACGTCTCCTAACTCATAATTTTTTTCTTTTTTCTGTTACTCGAACCGGCTTTTCACCAACGCTGTAATGTCCACACCCGACTTCTTGCTGATGTAAGGATAGGTATTATTGTCGGTATTGAGCACATACTCCAATTGCAACTGTCCGGCCACATCACTGATGATGGCATTCAATTTCTCCTCCACAGGCGCTCCGAAGTCTTTACGAGCCTGCTCCAACAAGGCTTTCATCTCTCCCTTGAATCGGATGCTCTTTTCCATTAAGTCTTGCAACTCCTTCTGGCGTTTCAGCAGGATATTCTCGGGAAAATTCTTTTGTCCATCCAGAAATTCAGAGAACTTCAGATTAAATTCCTTGTCCGCACGGGCCAACTCTTCATCATAGCGCGCCTGTAACAGATCCAGTTTTTTTTGAGACTCAACGTATTCCGGCATCAGACGAATCACAGCCGAATAACTCAAGTATCCAAACGTCGGTTTGGGAGGTTTCTGTGTCTCTTTTATCTGTTCGCTGCTCACAGCCAATGAATCTTGTGCCTGCACACACAGCGGAAGGAGAAGCAGGAAAACCCACAACAGTTTCTTACTCATAGTGTCAGTTTTACTTGATTCCCAATTTGGACTTCACCGTCTCTGTCACATCGGTGCTCAGTGTTTCGCTGATGTAGGGCACACCGGCAGCCACATCCATGATATACACATATCCACCGGCAACTCCCACCTCCTTGATGGCAGCGGTCAATTTGTCACGAATGGCACCCATCTTCTCAACCGAAGCCTTCTCCAGATGCTGCTGTCCTTCCTGGTTGTACTGCATCATACGGTTATAAAGCTCCTGCATTTCTGTCTGACGACGCTCGGCAATTTTGGGGGGCTACGTGTCTTTCTTATCTTCAAAATATTTACTGTTCTTTGTCAGCTATTAATTCTTCAGTTTAAGTTCATCAGCATACTGCTTTTCCAAAGTCTGGAGTTCTGTCTGTGCCGCCGTATATTCCGGCATCAGAGGAATGATGGCAGAAGAGTTCACATGACCAAATTTCTGTTGTGCACACAATCCCATGGGGATAATCAGCATCAATGCTACAATTAACTTTTTCAACATAGTTCTTTATTCTTTAATTATTACTTGTTTCGTGTCGATTGGGGTTCTGTTTTGTATCCGCTGTGCAAAAGTATGGAAATTATTCGGAATATCCCAATTTTGACAGCACTTCGTTGCTAATATCAATCCTTGGCGAGGCAAAAATGATGCTGGCATCCGACGCACGGTCAAGAATAAGGGAGTATCCCTTGGCATCGGCCAACTCCTTCACCGCATTATAGATTTCGTCCTGAATAGGTGCCATCAGGCTCTCGCGCTTCTTATACAATTCGCCATCAGGGGCAAAGTACTTGCGTTTGAGTTCTCCGGCCTCTTTCTCTTTGGCTACAATCTCTTCTTCCTTACGGGTTTTCTGCTCTTCCGAAAGGAACACGGCTTCCGACTGATAGTTCTTGTAGAGGGTCTGAGCCTCTTGCGTCAAGGCTTCCACCTCACCTTGCCAACGTTTGGATATCTGATTCAGCTGTTCGTTAGCTCGCTCATAGGCGGGAATCTTCTTCAGGATGTACTCCATATCCACTAAGGCAAACTTCTGGGCACTGGCTGTCATAACAGACAAGCAGGCCATAACTGCTAATAAAACAAACTTCTTCATACGCGCGTACATTATATTATTATATTACACTTTTTACTTTTTAGACTCATCACGGCCGTTTGGTTTATCGGCTCAGGTGTTTTTATCAGACTTATTAATATTTTCTTTATCTGTTTAGAATTCCTGGCCCAGGATGAAGTGGAATTGGCTACCGCCATACTGGCTCGAACCATACACCTTGTCGAAACCGTAGGCCCAGTCGATACCCATCAAGCCTACCATCGGCAGGAAGATGCGGACACCGGCTCCGGCCGAACGCTTCATGTCAAAGGGATTGAAGTTCTTCACGTCGCTCCAGGCATTACCACCCTCCACAAAGGCGAGGGCGTAGATGTTGGTCGAACCTTCGAGCATCAGCGGATAGCGGAGTTCCAGCCCCAGGCGCGAATAGGCATAGCCTTCGTAGCCATACGGTGTCAACGAACCGTTCTCATAGCCACGCAAGGCAATGGTTTCGGTCGCATAGCTGTAAGAATAGCCGCTCATACCGTCACCACCCATGTAGAAGGTTTCAAACGGCGAACGCTTATAGCGGTTGTAGTGTCCCAACAGTCCGAACTCCACGCGGGTCATCAGCACCGGAGTTTTGGTCATGCTTGTCAGGGCTGTATAGGTCTTGCTCTTGAATTTCCACTTGTGGTATTCCACCCAACTGTACTTCTTGTTCATGTCGTTCTGATAGTTGGGGTCACTGGCGCTCTGTGCATACTTCGAATAATCTACACCGTCCCACAACGAGTAGGGGGGAGTCAGCTGCACCGAGAAGGTGAACTCGGCACCGTAACGGGGGAAGATGGGATTATCCACCGAATTACGCGAAAGGGTCAGTTCCAGACTGATGTTGTTGCTCTTTCCGTTGGTCACGGGGAAGTACTGCCAATCCTTCAGCACATAGCGCTGGTAAGAGAGGGCGGCCGTCAGGGTGAAGTAGTCATCGGGCCAGCGCAGACGTTTACCGAACATCACCGACACACCATACATCTGCACCGACTTGTCGGGGTCGTAGAACGACTCATAGCTGTTGTAATAGCTGCTGTTGTAGTTTCCGTAGCCGTACAGATAGTTATAGTAGTTGTTATAGTAGGCCGAGTTGTAGTAGTTGCTGCTCACATCGGTCTGTTTCGAGTAGAAGGCCGACACCGAGAACGAATTGGGACGCTTGCCGCCAAACCACGGGTCAAAGAACGAAACGCTGTACGACTGGTAATAATCTCCGTTGGTCTGACCACTGATGGTCAGGGTCTGTCCGTCACCCTGCGGCAGGAATCCGCGGCGGTTTTCGCTTTTCTTGAACAGATTGGCCATCGAGAAGTTGGTGAACTTCAGGCTCACACGACCGATGACACCCGTCTGTCCCCATCCGGCTGACAACTCTATCTGGTCGTTGGCTTTCGATTCCAACATCCAGTTGATATCTACCGTTCCGGTTTCTTGGTCGGGCTTCACATCGGGGTTGATGGTCTCTTGATTGAAGTGTCCCATCTGGGCAATGTCGCGGTACGAACGCTCCAAAGCGGCTTTGCTGAAGAGGTCACCGGGCTTGGTACGCAGTTCGCGGCGCACCACCTCTTCATAAAGGCGGTCGTTACCGGCAATGCGCACACGGTTGATGGTGGCTTGACGGCCTTCCGACATACGCATCTCCACATCGATGGAGTCACCATCCACATTCACCTCCACGGGGTCAATGCCAAAGAATACATATCCATTGTTCCAGTATTGGTTCAGAATGGCATCTTCATCGCTCCTCAGACGTTCATTCAACTTCTTCTGGTTGTACACGTCACCGCGTTTCATCTTCAGGGTTTCGTTCAGGGCATCCGAAGAGTAAACGGTATTTCCCACCCACGACACATTGCGCAGGTAGTACTTGCCTCCTTCTTCCAGATTCAGGTAAATATCCACCGACTTGTCATCATGGCTAACCACACTGTCCGACAGGATTTGCGCATCGCGATAACCCAATTCGTTATACTTGTCGATGATGAACCCTTTGTCCTCTTCGTACTTTTCGCTGATGAATTTCTTTCCGCCCTTGAAGAAGTTACGGAAGCGGTTGGCCCACGTACTCTTCTCACGGGTCTTCTTCATGGCCTTACGGATGGTCTTGTCGGCCACCTGCTCATTGCCATTGATATAAATCCTATTGATTTTTATCTTCTCTTTCTTGTCGATGTCCACATCCACAATCATCTGATTGTCGGACATCACATCGTCGCGTTGTCTGATCTCCACATCGGCATTCTTGAAACCTTTCTCGTCGAAGTAGCGTTTGACAACAATTTTGGCCCGGTTCACCATGTTGGGGGTTATCTGCTTGCCCTTCACCATGCCGAGGCGGGCTTCCAGGTCTTCGCGCTCCGACTTCTTCACGCCGTTGTATCTGATTTCCGAGATACGCGGACGCTCGGCCAAAGCGATGTTCAGATATATCTTGTCCCCCACGATACTGTCGGCCGAGATGCGCACATCGGAGAAGAGGCCATGCTTCCAATACCGCTTGGTAGCGGCCGTAATCTCATCACCGGGCACACGCACGGTCTGTCCCACCGATAATCCGGAAAGTCCTATCAACACATAATCCTCATAATTCTTCACTCCACTCACACTGATACCGCCGATTTCGTAGCTGCGCGGTGTGGTGTTTGAGTAAAGGATTACGGGATTCACTTGCTTCTCCCCGGCAGTCTGCGCCACGGCCTTTGGGGGCATCAGGCCACACCACACGGCCACACAGGCTGCCACTTGGAGTACGATTGAAGCTATTTTTCTCATTGTCTGTTTTTTCGTCTTACTTCGCTATTCTGTCATTTCTTTATTGCTGTACAGCGGTCACCTGTTCGCTGGTCTTGCCATATCGGCGCTCCTTACTTTGGAAATTCAGGATGGCCTTGGCCAACTCCTCCTCGGTGAAGTCGGGCCACAGGGTGTCGCAAAAGTACAATTCGGAGTAGGCACACTGCCACAGCAAGTAGTTGCTCAAGCGCACTTCACCACCGGTGCGTATCAGCAGGTCAGGGTCGGGCATGAAACCGGTTACCAGCCGGGCATTGATCGTCTCCTCGGTCACCTCCTCGGGTTTCAACAGGCCGGCCGCCACATCGGCGGCAATGGAGCGGGTGGCGCGGGTCAGCTCCCACTTCGACGAGTAGCTGAGAGCCAGCACCAATGTCATGCCGGTGTTCACCGAAGTGGTCTGCTCCAGCCAGTCGATGCGGTCGCGCACCTCCTTGGGCATACGCTCCATATCGCCCACCACACGGAAACCGACATTGTTCTTCATGAAGATTTCATCCTTCAGGTTCTCAAACAACAGTCCCATCAGTGCAGCCACCTCGGCTTGCGGACGATTCCAGTTCTCGGTGGAGAAGGTGTAGAGTGTCAGGTACTTCACGCC
>CAZDAN010000032.1:0-14415 GCA_964503565.1 uncultured Bacteroides sp. | reverse complement strand
ACAAGGACAGGGATGCGCAGTTCCGTAAGATAAACGCCCTTACGGAGCAGTGCCTGCTTTGGGCGAAGAGGTCTTGGACGAGGCCGGCGCATTTCCCGTCTGATACTTCTTCTTGATTTTAGGAAGTTCGTCCTGTATCTCCTTGATGCGCTTGGCATCGCTGGGATGGGTGCTCATGAACTCGGAAATCTGTGCCCCGTCGGCCGACATCTTTTGCCAGAATCCTACGGCCACATCGGGGTTATAGCCGGCAATGGTCATCAGGATAAGGCCCATGTAGTCGGCCTCCAACTCGTGTTTACGCGAGAAGGGAAGCGACAAACCATATTCAGCTCCAAGGCCATAGACTTGGGCGGCCATGCTCTGCACCGCTTCGCTCTTCTGCGACACGGCAGCACTGAGTATCTGTGCTCCGTATTGGGTAAGCATCTGCTGGCTCATGCGCTCGTTGCTGTGCTTGGCCACGGCATGAGCCACCTCGTGCCCTACGACTACGGCCAGTTCGTCTTCCGCCTCCACCAAGTTCATCAATCCTTCGTACACCACAATTTTTCCACCGGGCATACAGAAGGCATTCACCTGGTTGTCGTTCACGAGATTGAACTCCCACGCGAAGTTGGCCAGTTCGCTCTCCAATCCGTTTTGACGGAGATACAGTTCGGTGGCGGCGGCAATGCGTTGGCCCACACGGGTCACCATAGCCGAGCGGCTGGTGTTGGCCGAACGCGGTGCTGTGCTCATGTAGCTGCTATACTGGGTGAGGCTGGAGGTAAGCACCTCTTGGTCGCTGACCAGCAACACCTGCTTGCGCCCAGTGATGGGCACTGTGCCACAACTTGACCACAAAAGGGCGGTGGCGAGAAGGGAGAGGATGGATGTCTTTTTCATTGTCCAATCAGAAATAAAGTCCGAAACCGAGTTTGAATCCCACTTTGCTATAATCACTATCCTTGAAGCTGAGGTCGTAATAAACGGCCGGCTCGATGGTGACGGTGCGGCTGAGGAAGAAGGCATAACCTGCCTCGAACGACCAAAGGCCGTCGGTGAAGCTACGGTCACCGTCAGCATGGTTTTCCGATTCGTAATCGTAGTGGCGGAACTTGACACCTGTGCCCAAGTAGATACCATTCTGACTGAAATAGTAGCGGCCACCTACGCCAAAGGTTGCACTGCGCTCACCCAATTTGTGATAAACTCCTTCGCCGTTGAGCAACAAGGAAATGTTGTCGAAAAGAAAGGTTCCCACGGAAACCTGTCCGCCCAAACGAAGCTCTTCGGCACCGCTATAGGAAAGTCCCAAGTTGGTGACGGCGGCATTGAAATACCATTTGTTCTGTTCAAATTGTGCATGTGCCAAGGTGGTCGTGAAGAAGACTACCAGGCAAATAAGGATTTTCTTCATACGTTCTTTTTAATCAAATTTATTGTTGTTGTTTCTTACTCATCTCTTCATTGCGTTTCTCCATCATCCGCTCCTTCTTGCGGAGCACCCACCAGAGGGCGGCGATGATGAGGTAAGAGGCACTGACGGTGACCCACTTTTCGGTGTCGCTCATCTCGTGGTTGCGGGGGATGAAGTAGATGGCCATCACCGTGGTGTAGATGAAGAGCGCCAGGGGCATAATGACTGATTTACGGTATCGTTTCATATTCTTTCGTTTTTCTTTTTCCACATAAGGAACCACACCAACCCAGCTACGGTGCACAGGCCTCCGATGACATATCCCCACGTGGCGGACAAAGCGAGTCCCTCGGGTGCCATGCAGATGTAGGAAGAGCATACGCACGTCATCAGCAGAGCGGGAAGCAGGGTGATGTAGAAGTTCTTCTTCTTCAATGTCAGATATACGGTGATGGCCCACAGGGTGAAGACGGCCATCGTCTGGTTACACCAAGCGAAGTAGCGCCAGATAATCTTGAAGCCGTTGGCATCGGTGAGGCTATAGACCAAGATGGCGATGGTGACGGCAAACAAGGGGATGCAGATAACCAATCGGTTGCGAATCTTCTTCTGGTCGAAATGGAGGAAGTCGGCCATAATGAGACGTGCCGAGCGAAGTGCCGTGTCGCCACTGGTGATGGGCGCGGCCACAATACCAAGGATGGCCAGGATGCCACCAAAGGTACCCAACCAATCGTTGGAGATGCGGGTGGCTACCGCTGCTCCCGAAAAGGCCTTGCCGGTCAACTGGTCAACAATGCCATTCTCTTGGAAGAACCAAGTAGCTGCTGCCGCCCAGATGAGTGCCACCACACCCTCGGCCACCATGGCCCCGTAGAAGATGGGACGGCCGTGCTTCTCGTTCTCCATGCAACGCGCCATCAAGGGCGATTGGGTGGCATGGAAACCGCTGATGGCTCCGCAAGCGATGGAGATGAACATCATGGGGAAGATGGGGTTGGGATCGTACTTGGTGCCCATGCTCTCCCACATTTCGGGCAGATTGGGCGACTTCACGTAGAGCATCACCAAGATACCCAATGCCATAAACAACAGAGCCGCGGCAAAGAGGGGGTAGATGCGTCCGATGATTTTGTCCACCGGCATCAGGGTTGCCAGAATGTAATAGATGAAGATGACGCCCATCCAGAAGACAAAATCCAACGATTCGGGAGTCATGCCGGCCAACAACTCGGCAGGCCCTGACACGAAAACAGCACCGACAAGCACCATCAGAATCATCGCGAAGACGCAGAAAATATTTTTTGTACGTCGGCCAAGAAAACGGCCGATGATTTCAGGCAAACTTTCGCCTCCGTGGCGGATGGATAGCATACCCGAGAAATAATCGTGTACGGCACCGGCAAAGATGGTGCCAAAGACAATCCACAAGTAGGAAGCCGTGCCGAACTGCGCCCCCATGATGGCACCAAAGATGGGGCCAAGGCCGGCGATGTTCAAGAACTGAATCATGAAAATCTTCCAGTTGGGCAGACGGATGAAGTCAACCCCGTCGGCTTGGGTGATGGCGGGTGTCTGACGATTTTTGTCGGGGGAAAAGCCTCTCTCCACATAGCGGCCATAGATGAAATAGCCGCCTATCAATAGCAGTAATGCCAAAGAAAATGTAATCATATCATTACCTTGTTAGTTCAAAATTGATGCAAAAGTAAGGAATAAATGGAAAAGTTGACGCATTGATGCCCGATTATTTAGAATAATTAGTCAGAAATGCGTAACTTTGTAGCGAAAAACAAGAACTGATGAAACAGAATCGAATCGAACAAACCTATTTTTTAAGACACATACTCCTTATCCTTGCCTGTCTGACGGGAGGAGTGAGTTATGGACTCTCCCCCTTCTCTTCCCCCTTCACACCCAAGAAGCACGAGGTGCGGGCCGTGTGGCTCACCACCTTCCGTGGGCTTGACTGGCCGACAACACAGGTGACATGCGAAGCCGACATTGCCAAGCAGAAGGCTGAATTGACCGACATGCTCGACCAACTGAAAGCCATACACATCAACACCGTCATTTTCCAAACACGCGTGCGCGGAAACCTTATCTATCCTTCCGACATCGAAGCCTGGTGCGAATCGCTCACGGGCAAGGCAGGAGGCAATCCAGGCTACGACCCATTGGCCTTTGCCATCGAAGAGTGTCACAAACGGGGGATGGAGCTGCACGCCTGGATGGTGGCCGTACCGTTGGGAAGCGACGAGGTGCACAAGGAGATGGGCGCACAATCCATCACCAAACGCTATCCCCACCTGTGCAAGCGTTTCCGCAACCATTGGTATCTGAATCCCGGCCATCCCGATAGCCGGAAGTACCTGGCTTCGCTGGTGAACGAACTGATTACCCGATACGACGTGGACGGTGTGCATCTCGACTACATCCGCTATCCCGACCGACCGAAGCGATTCCCCGATGCGGCCGACCATCGGAAATATGGCAAAGGAAAAGGACTCTATGAGTGGCGACGCGACAACATCACCCAACTGGTGCGTGCCGTATATGAAGAGGTAAAGAAAACAAAGCCATGGGTGAAAGTGAGCAGTGCTCCGTTAGGCAAATACCGCAGCACCATGCGATACAAATCGGGATGGAATGGTTTCCACGACGTTCATCAAGAGGCACAACGGTGGATGAAGGAGGGCATACAGGACATGATATTCCCCATGCTTTACTATCGCGACAACTACTTCTATCCCTTTGTGCTCGATTGGAAGGAGCATAGCCACGGACGCATGGTGGTGCCGGGCATGGGCATCTACTTCCTCCACCCCTCGGAGGGCGACTGGACATTGGACGAAATCGACCGCCAGCTGAACTTCATCCGTTGGAGCGGATGCGAGGGGGAATCGGCCTTCCGATCGCGCTTCCTCACCGAAAACACACAGGGGTTGTACGACCACATGAAGAGACATTACTACTACACACCCGCACTCGTCCCCTCCCTCACGTGGATAGATGACCAACCACCCACATCGCCCGAACAGATAGTGGCCGAAGAGATGTCGGACAAGGCCGTCTGCCTCTCGTGGACACCGGGCACCGACAATCTGAAGGGCGGCATGCGATACAATGTTTATGCGTCGGACACTTTCCCCGTAAACATCAGTAATCCGGCCAACATGGTGGCAACATATCTGACCGACACTTGCTACACGCTTCAACTCATGCCCTACCAAGCCGTCCGGCATTATGCCGTCACAACCATTGACCGATGCGGAAACGAAAGTGAACCGGTACAGATACGTATGCCCGAGACTCCACAACCACGCACACTGGAGGAACTGAAGCGAAAGCATGCTTCTAACTTTTAATTTTTAACTTTTACTTTTTCATGGA
Source organism: uncultured Bacteroides sp. (assembly GCA_964503565.1). Classification (GTDB taxonomy): domain Bacteria; phylum Bacteroidota; class Bacteroidia; order Bacteroidales; family Bacteroidaceae; genus Phocaeicola_A. Next base: position 9,620 of record CAZDAN010000032.1, on the reverse strand, counting down.
CCCACTTGCCATCATCAGCAAATACTATCCCGAGGAGAATGATTTGAAACACATCCTTGTGACCCATAGCCGCGCCGTGGCCGACAAGGCACTGGAGATTGCCCGCCGGCACCCCGAACTGCATCTTGACGAAGCCTTCATCGAAGAGGCAGCCATGTTGCACGACATCGGCATCTTCCTGACCGACGCCGACGGCATCCAATGCTACGGAAAGCATCCCTACATCTGCCACGGATACCTGGGAGCCGACCTGCTGAGGGCCGAGGGATATCCGCACCACGCCTTGGTGTGTGAGCGCCACACGGGTGCAGGCCTCTCGTTGGAAGAGATTGAGCGCCAACAGCTCCCCATCCCCCATCGCGACATGCGCCCCGTGAGCATGGAGGAGCAGGTGGTCTGCTTTGCCGACAAATTCTTCTCGAAAACCAAGCTCGACAAGGAGAAGAGCCTCGAGAAGGCCCTGAAAAGCATCCGACGCCACGGCGACGAAGGGGTGGAGCGCTTCGAACAATGGTGCAAGCTGTTCCTTTGAGAAAGAGACATCAAACATCACCCACCTCAGCCTTGGGATAAGGCCGCTTTAACCCAAAGCTGAAGTATGCTCATCCCAAGGTTAAGGTTTGATAACATTTCGGCCACACAAGCGCTTGAAATGTTCATTTGGGAGCCCATCGCCACATAAAACCAAAATAATTCATAAATTTAACGCCTGATAGAGGGAGTATCTCCCGAATTATATGTACTTTTGCCGACTGAAAGAGTAAAAAGCCAATAATGACTTCATATAGCAAGAATATATTTCTGCCCATTTTATCGCTCGTCATCCTTCTGATTTCCACATCAGGAGCAGGTGCTCGTGTACGCGACGGATATGGGGAACTGTATGCCACATTGAAGGCCGAAGAAGACTCCTTGACGAACAATCCCCTTTCTACAGAAGATTTTATCGACGGCGACTCGCTACAGATTTCGGGCGACTCGCTCACCGCCACATTGGCCGACACCCTGGTGACCGACACCACCGACAACAAGAAGGAGGACGTGTTGGATGCCCCTGTGGTCTATCAGGCCGACGACTCGCTGGTGTGGATTGTGGCCGATGCCAAAGCATACCTTTATAAGAACAGTCAGGTGGATTATCAGAAAATCGGGCTTACGGCCGAACAAATCACCGTAAATATCGACACAAAAACCGTCTATGCACACGGCGTGAAGGACTCTACAGGCAAAGAGATAGGCAAACCCGTATTCAAGGACGGCGACACGCCATACGAAAGCGATACGATGAGCTACAACTTCAGCTCGCGGAAGGGCTACATCAGCAATGTCATCACCGAACAAGGCGAAGGCTACATGACCAGCAAATATGCCAAGAAAGGCTCTGATGATGCCTTCTACGGAGCCGACGGAAAATACACCACCTGCGACAACCACGAGCATCCCCACTTCTACATGGCACTGACACGCGCCAAGATGCGACCGGGAAAGAACGTGGTGTTCGGCCCTGCCTACCTGGTGGTGGAGGACGTACCCCTCCCTCTGGCCATCCCCTTCGGATTCTTCCCCTTCAGCAACAGCGACTATGCCTCGGGATTCATCATGCCCACCTACGGCGATGAAACGGAACGCGGCTTCTACCTGCGCGACGGAGGTTACTACTTTGCCATCAGCGACTATATCGACTTGAAACTGACGGGAGAGATCTTCACCAAAGGTTCGTGGGGATTGAATGCCAGTTCGACCTATAACAAGCGCTACAAATACTCGGGCGCCATCAACTTGAGCACCCTCACGACCAAATTGGGCGAAAAGAACATGCCCGACTACTCGGTGAGCAAGGACTTCAAGGTACAATGGACACACCGACAGGATGCCAAGGCAAATCCCAACAGCACCTTCTCGGCCAGCGTGAACTACGCCACCAGCAGCTACGAGAAGAGCAACCTGAACAGCCAGTACAACCTGGCACTGAGCAGCCAAAGTACGCGAACGTCCAGTGTCAGCTACTCGCGCACCTTCCCCGACATCGGGCTGACCCTCTCGGGTACGTTCAACATTGCACAGAATGTACGCGACAGCAGTCTCTCCGTCTCTTTCCCCGACCTGAACATCTCGCTCAGCCGTCTCTACCCCTTCAAGCGCAAGAAGAAAGTGGGCAAAGAACGATGGTACGAGAAAATTTCACTCAGCTATAGCGGTTATCTGAAGAACAGCATCCAAACCAAGGAGGACGAAATCATGAAAGCCAGCCTCATCAAGGATTGGAGCAACGGTATGCAACACCGCATCCCTATCAGCGCCACGTTCAACCTCTTCAAGTACCTCAACCTGACAGCGGCCGTCAACTACACCGAACGTTGGTACACTTACCGCCAAGAGAAGGAGTGGGACGAGACTCTGCAAGCCGCCGTCACCGACACCATCTATGGTTTCAACCGTGTCTATAACTACGACATGAGCCTCTCGATGAACACCAAGCTATATGGTTTCTACAAACCTTCAAAGGCCGTCTTTGGCGACAAGATAGAAGCCGTGCGCCACGTCATGACCCCCTCGGTCAGCTTCAGCATGGCTCCCGACTTCGGTGCACATAAGTATGGCTACTACGATTCATACAGCTACTATGATGCCAATGGAGAGCTGGTCACCGAAGAATACTCCCCCTATCAGGGAGCCGTATTCGGTGTGCCGGGCAAAGGAAAGACAGGTAGCGTCAGCTTCTCCGTCTCAAACAACATTGAGATGAAGGTGAAGTCTGACAAAGACTCTACAGGAGTAAGAAAAATCAGTATCATCGATGACTTGGGCGCAAGCATTTCCTACAACCTTGCCGCACAACGTCAGCCATGGAGCAACCTGAACTTGCGCCTGCGCTTGAAGTTGGGAAAGAACAAGACATTCAACCTGAACGGAGTCTTCGCCACATACGCCTATGAGTTCAACGACAAAGGACAAGTCGTAGTGGGCGACCGTACCGAATGGTCTTACGGACGCTTCGGACGCTTTCAGGGCATGAGCAACGGATTCTCGTACACCTTCAACAATGAGACCTTCAAGAAGTGGTTCGGTCCCAAAGAAGACAAAGAGGGGAAAAACACGGAAGGTGAGGACGAAGAAAATAACGACCTGAACTCCGATGAGATGGCTCAGGACAAACAAACGGAGAAGAAGACAGAAAAAGCGGCCAAAGACCCCGACGGATATATGGCATTCAAGATTCCCTGGTCGCTCAACGTATCATGGAACTACACCCTTGCCGAAGACCGCTCGAAGAAAATCAACATCAAGTCGATGCGCTATCCCTTCTCCTTCAGCCACCGCATGAACGTGTCGGGTAGCATCAAGCCGTCCAACAAGTGGAACATATCCTTCACCTCGGGTTATGACTTCGACTACAAGAAGATTGCCGCAACCACCGTCAATATCAGCCGTGACCTCCACTGCTTCTCCATGTCGTGCGGCATCATCCTGGCACCCTACACGTCATACAACTTCAGCATCAGCGCCAATAGCAGCATGTTGGCCGATGCCCTCAAGTATGACAAGCGTAGTAGCTACAGCACCAATATCGACTGGTACTAAGGCATCAATGAAGGATGCCATATCCTTGCAGCATTTACGAACTAATGACCCATATATTTCAGAGAACCATGAAAAGAATCTTTCTTGCAATCTTTGCACTGATGGGCTTGCTCCCTATGCAGGCCGAAGAGAACCCGTTGCGGATGTGGTACGACCGTCCGGCAAACCGTTTTGAAGAGGCTCTGCCGTTGGGCAACGGCCGATTGGGGGTGATGGTCTATGGCGGCATCCACGACGAGGTACTGAACCTGAACGAAGAGACCATGTGGGGCGGAGGCCCGACGGACACCAACCCGACACCGGATGCACCGGACTTCCTGCCTCGCGTACGCGAATTGCTCTTTCAGGAGAAATGGGGCGATGCACAGAAGTTGCTGCGCAACATTCAGGGTCCCAATAGCCAGTCGTTCGTCCCGATGGGCGACTTGCACATCCGACAGACTTTCAAGGGCGAGGCCAAGGAGTATGTGCGCGACCTCGACCTGCAGACGGCCGTGGCCACGGTCAGCTTCCGTGTGGACACGGTGGAGTACAAGCGCGAAATCTTCGTGTCGGCTCCGGCACAGGTCATCGTCATGAAGCTCTCGGCCTCGGCTCCGAAGATGCTGAACTACAGCATCGGTGGCACGGCGGCCTTCGAGAGCTGTCTGGTGCGTAGCGTAGGCTCCGATGAGTTTGTGGTAAGCGGCCAGCTGCCCCGCCGCGTGGATAGCGACCGCGGATGGAAACTGGAATGGAAGAACGAGGAGGGTGCCGGTGGTATGCGCTATCAGTACCGCGTGAAGGCTGTAGTGACCGACGGCACCGTAACAACCAACCCCGGCCTGCAAATCAGCAAGGCCACCGAGGCGGTGCTCTACATCTCGGCTGCCACCAGCTTCAACGGCTTCGACAAGTGCCCCGACCGCGAGGGACGGGACGAGAACCTGCTTGCCACCGCCAGCCTCGCCGATGCCTTGCAGAAGGATTACGAGACTCTGAAGAGCGAACATATAGCCGACTACAGAAGCTATTTCGACCGCGTGAAACTGTGTTTGACTTCGGATGATGAGCAACAAGCTGCAGGTGACCAGTCACAGACTCCCACCGACAAGCGCCTGGAGGCCTACAAGCAGGGAGGCAAGGACTTGGGGTTGGAGACGCTCTACTTCCAGTTCGGACGCTACCTGCTCATCTCGGCTTCGCGGCCGGGCGGCATAGCCATGAACCTGCAGGGCATCTGGAACAACCGCCAACGTCCCTCGTGGGGAAGCAACTATACGGTGAACATCAACCTGCAGATGAACTACTGGCCGGCCGAGCCATTGGGACTGAGCGAACTGACTGAGCCCCTGACGCACCAGATACAGAACATGGCGGTGACGGGGCGCGACATTGCCCGCAACTTCTACCGCATGGACGGGTGGGCTGCCCACCACAACTCCGACATCTGGGCACACACCAATCCCGTGGGATGGCGGCGCGGCGACCCCAAATGGGCCAATTGGGCACTCGGCTCGCCGTGGCTCTGCCAACACCTTTATGAGCACTACCGCTTCACCATGGACAAGGAGTACCTTGCAAACATAGCATACCCACTGATGAAGGGAGCGGCCGACTTCTGCGAAGACTGGCTGGTGGAGAAGGACGGCTACTACATCACCGCCCCCTCGACCTCGCCCGAGAATGTCTTCATCGACGAGCATGGCAAGAAGGGGGTGGTCACCATCGGCTCGGCCATGGACCTGGAAATCATTTGGGACTTGCTGAACAACCTTATCGAAGCGGCTCCCCTCATGGGAGAGACTGACGAGCAGATTGCCCGCTGGACGGACATCCGCGACCGCCTCCACCCCCTGCGCATCGGCAAGAAGGGGAGCCTCATCGAGTGGTACAAGGACTGGGAGGACGAAGACCCGCAACACCGCCACGTATCCCACCTCTTTGCCCTGCATCCGGGACGCCAAATCAACCCGTTGACACAACCCGACATGGCGGCCGCCTGCCGCAAGACGCTGGACACCCGTGGCGACGGAGGCACGGGATGGAGCAAGGCATGGAAGATCAACTTCTGGGCACGTATGCTCGACGGCGACCGTGCCCACAAACTCTATCGCGAACTGCTGACCCACTCGACCCTGCCCAACCTCTTCGACACACATCCGCCCTTCCAGATTGACGGAAACTTCGGCAGCATTGCCGGATTGGGCGAGATGCTATTGCAGAGCCAGTTCGGCGAACTGCACCTGTTGCCGGCCCTGCCCGAAGCCTGGAGCGAGGGAAGCATCAGCGGCCTGTGTGCGCGCGGCGCCTTCGTGGTCAACATGGTGTGGGACGATGGCCGACTGCAAACAGCCACCATCCTCTCCCAAGCCGGCGAGCCTTGCACCTTGCGCACACGCGTACCTATAAGGATTAAAGGCGCACGTGCCAAGGTCATCCAAGAGGGCGATTACTACCTGACCACCTTCCGGACCAAGAAGGGTGAAACGTATGAAGTGAGGAGCAAATTGACACCCCGCTGAGTCCCCTCAGAAGACCCACCTGTGTCTTGGTCAGAGACCCACCTGTGTCTCGGCCGGAGACCCACCTGTGTCTCGAGGCAAGACCCGCCTGTGTCTTCAAGAAGAGCCTCCGCATGTCTAAAAAAGCCTCTCAAATTCTAAATTTAGCTTAAAAAAAGAGATTCTTACCTTATTATATAGGTGGGAATCTTCTTTTTTTCTACTTTTGCGGCCGAATTAAAAAGAAAGCATCAAGAATCATGCAAAAGAATCTGGTAATTGTTGAGTCTCCGGCCAAGGCGAAGACCATCGAAAAGTTCTTGGGAAAGGACTACAAAGTTTTGTCGAGCTTCGGACACATACGCGACTTGAAGAAGAAAGAGTTCAGTATCGACACCGATACGTTCGAACCCCTTTACGAAATACCTGCCGACAAGAAGAAGTTGGTGAGTGAACTGAAGGCGGAAGCCAAGAAGGCCGAAATGGTATGGTTGGCATCCGATGAGGACCGCGAAGGGGAAGCCATCTCGTGGCATCTGTTCGAGGTGTTGGGATTGAAGCCCGAGACGACGCGCCGCATCGTCTTCCACGAAATCACCAAGAATGCCATCTTACAGGCTATAGAGAATCCACGCAACATCGACGTGAATCTGGTGAATGCCCAGCAGGCCCGCCGCGTACTCGACCGCATCGTCGGATTCAAGCTGTCGCCCGTACTGTGGCGCAAGGTGAAACCCGCACTGTCTGCCGGACGTGTGCAGTCGGTAGCCGTGCGCCTCATCGTAGAGCGTGAACGCGAAATCCAACAGTTCCAGAGCGAGGCCTCATACCGCGTGACAGCCGTCTTTCAGGTGACCGACGGTGAAGGCAAAACCTCAGAACTGAAAGCCGAGCTGGACAACCGGTTCAAAACACGCGAAGAGGCCGAGGCATTCTTGAAGCGTGCCAACGGAGCAGACTTCACGATTGACGATATTGTGACCAAACCCATGAAGAAAAGTCCTGCCCCCCCGTTTACTACCAGTACCCTGCAACAGGAGGCTGCGCGAAAATTGGGCTTTACCGTGTCACAGACCATGATGGTGGCCCAGCGTCTCTATGAGAACGGACACATCACCTACATGCGTACCGACTCCGTCAATCTGTCCTCATTGGCCATCAACACCAGCCGTACGACCATCACCGAACAGATGGGCGAGGAATACGTGAAAACCCGCCAGTTCTCCACCAAGAGCAAAGGGGCACAAGAGGCACACGAAGCCATACGTCCCACCTACATGGACAAGCAGACCATTGAAGGCACTCCCCAAGAACGCCGCCTCTATACACTCATCTGGAAACGCACCATCGCTTCACAAATGGCCGATGCCGAGTTGGAAAAGACCACTGTAAACATCGTCATGAAGGGACACCCCGAACAGTTCCTGGCAACAGGAGAAGTGGTGAAGTTCGACGGATTCCTGCGTGTTTACCGCGAATCGAACGACGATGAACAGGAGCAGGAAGGCGAAAGCCTGCTCCCTCCGTTACAAAAGGGACAGAGCATCAGCCTCGACGTGATGACGGCCACCGAACGCTATACACAATCTCCCCTACGCTACACCGAAGCCAGCCTCGTGCGCAAGCTGGAGGAATTGGGAATCGGTCGCCCCTCAACCTACGCTCCCACCATCTCCACCATCCAACAACGCGAATATGTGGAGAAAGGTGACAAACCGGGTGCCACACGGAGCATCCATGCCATCACGCTGAAAGATGGAAAACTCACCGAAGAGACACACGAAGAGACCTACGGCAACGAGAAGTCCAAGCTGATACCGACCGACACAGGCACAGTGGTGAACGACTTCCTGCTGCAATACTTCCCCCAGGTGATGGACTACAACTTCACGGCCAGTGCCGAAAAACGCTTCGACGAAGTGGCCGAAGGAGACAAGGAGTGGACGGGCATGATTAAGGAGTTCTATAACGGTTTCATCCCAAAGGTGGACGAGGCCATGTCAACCAAATCGGAGCACAAGGTAGGCGAACGTGTTCTCGGCAACGACCCTGCTACAGGCAAACCCGTGTCGGTAAAGATTGGGCGCTTCGGCCCCGTGGTGCAGATAGGTTCGGCCGACGACAGCGAGAAGCCGCGCTTTGCCCCCATGAAGAAGAACCAATCCATAGAGACCATCACTTTGGAAGAGGCACTTGAACTGTTCCGCTTGCCACGCACGGTGGGAACCTTGGAAGGCAATGCCGTCACCATCGGCACAGGACGCTTCGGCCCCTATGTGCAGCACGACGGCAAGTACATCTCCATTCCCAAGAACACCGACCCCATGACCATCACATTGGAGGAGGCCATCGGGCTGATTCAAGAAAAGCGTCAGGCCGAAGCCAACCGCCATATCAAGACTTTGGGCGAAGGTGAAGAGATGATTCAGATTCTGAACGGACGCTACGGTCCCTACATCGCCTACAAGGGAAAGAACTACAAGATACCCAAAGACACAGACCCCACCAAGTTGCAGGCCATCCACTGCCTGGCCATCATGGAAGAACAGGAGAAGGAGGGTCCGAAGAAACCGGCCCGGAAGACTGCAACCAGAAAGAAATAGAGCAAATGAAAAGAATCATCTTAATTGGTTACATGGGCGCGGGCAAGACCACTTTAGGCAAGATTCTTGCCCGCGAACTGAATCTGGAATTCATTGATTTGGATTGGTATATCGAGAACCGCTTCCACCAAAGCGTGAGCCAGTTGTTCGCAACACGCGGCGAAGAGGGATTCCGGCAACTGGAGCAACGTATGCTGCACGAGGTGGCCGAGTTTGAGGACGTGATTATCTCTGCCGGAGGTGGCACCCCCTGTTTCTTCGACAACATGGAATACATGAACCGTCAGGGGCTGACCGTCTACCTGAAAGCCTCGCCCGAAACCCTGCGCACCCATCTGCGCATGGGCAAGCAGAAACGTCCCTTGATTGCACAGAAGAACGACGAGGAGTTGGATGCCTTCATCCGCGAGTCGCTCGACAAGCGAGAGCCATACTACACCCAAGCCCGAGTGACGTTTGACATCGGACTGCTGGACAATGGAGGCCGCATAAAGGAAACGGCCCAAAAGCTGGCAGACAATATCGCTGAATACTAACCCTACATACAACACATTATTAGAGTAATGAGAAAATGGCGCATTGAAGACTCTGAGGAACTGTACAACATCACCGGATGGGGCACCAGCTACTTCAGCATCAATGAGAAAGGACACGTAGCTGTCACCCCCAAGAAGGAGGGAGTGACCATCGACCTGAAGGAACTGGTCGACGAGCTGCAACTACGCGACGTATCGGCCCCCATGCTGGTGCGTTTTCCCGACATCCTGGACAACCGTATCGAGAAAGTATCCTGCTGTTTCCAAAAGGCTGCCCAAGAGTACGGCTACAAAGGAGAGAACTTCATCATCTACCCCATCAAGGTGAACCAGATGCGGCCGGTGGTGGAGGAGATGATTACCCACGGACAGAAATTCAACCTCGGCTTGGAGGCCGGCTCAAAACCCGAGCTGCA